>DASSJF010000062.1 GCA_035691305.1 bacterium | reverse complement strand
GGCCGGGCCGCCGCGACCGCCTGCGGCGCGTCGCGGCGGCCTTGCGCGAACGCGCCTCCCTGAGCCCCGCGCTTGCCCTCGAGTTGCTGCCGTGAGGCTCCGCGTCGACATCCTCGGCGTCGGCTTCGATCCAGTCGACCTCGACGGCGCGGCTTCCCGCGTCGTCCGGCTGGTCGAGACGGGCGCCCCCTCGCTCGTCGTCACGGCCAACACCGAGGTGGTGATGACGGCCCGCCACGCCGCGGACCTCGCGCAGTTGCTGGCCGGCGCCGCGCTGGTGGTGGCCGACGGTGTGGGCGTTGTGTGGGCGTCTCGGTACCTGCGCCGGCCGCTCCCGGCCCGCGTGCCGGGTATCGAGCTCGCCGAGCGGCTGCTCGTGGAGGCGGCGCGGCGTGGCTGGCGCGTCTACCTGCTCGGTGGGCGCGCCGGTACCGCGGAGGAGGCCGCGTCCCGCCTTCGCGTGCGGTACCCCGGTCTCGAGATCGTTGGGTCCGCGCACGGCTTTTTCACGCCGGCCGACGAGCCGGGTGTCGTGGCGGGAATCCGGGCGGTCCGGCCGGCGCTGCTGTTCGCCGGTCTCGGCACGCCCCGCCAGGAGCGATGGCTGGCGCGCAATCTCGCGGCCCTCGGCGTGCCGGCCGCGATGGGAATCGGCGGCTCGCTCGACGTGTGGGCCGGTCGCACGCCGCGCGCCCCCCGTGGGATGCAGACCGTTGGTCTCGAATGGCTGTACCGCCTCGCCCGCGAGCCGCGCCGGCTGCGCCGGCAGCTTACGATCCCGCATTTCATGGGCATCATCGTCTTGAACCGCGCCCTGGACGCGCGGCGCGCCCGGCGCGAGGCGGCGAAGCGCGCGCACGGCTCGCGCTAAGGGGCAGGAGTTGGTCTCGATATAATGGAAATTGGGAGGCCCTGCCGGCCGACGGCCGCGGCAGGGCTGGGAGGCCGGGACCACAGTGGGGGAAGTCCTCAGAGTCTCCGCTGACTCGAAGCCCAAAGCCGTCGCGGGTGCGCTCGCCGCGGTGCTACGCGAGCGGGGGTCCGTGGAAGTTCAAGCCGTCGGCGCCGGCGCGGTCAACCAGGCCGTCAAGGCCATCGCGATTACCCGTGGGTTTGTCGCCCCGAACGGCATCGACCTGATCGCCATTCCGGCGTTCACGAAGGTGGAGATTGACGGGGAAGAGCGGACCGCCATTCGTTTCCTGGTACAAGCCCGCTGAGTCCGGCGCGCCGATGGGGCGCCGCGCGCCCACCTGGATTCCCATGGGCGAGCGCGAGATGAAGGTGTTCAGCGGGACCGCCAACCGTGCCCTCGGCGAGGAGATCGCCGCGGAGCTCGGGTTTCCGCTCGGGCGCGTCACGATCCGCCGGTTCGAGGATGGAGAGATCTACGCCAGGTTCGATGAGAGCGTCCGCGGCGCCGATGCCTTCGTCATCCAGCCGACCTGCCCGCCCGTCAACGAGAACCTGATGGAGTTGCTCGTGATGGTGGACGCGCTGCGCCGGGCCTCGGCCGGCCGTATCACGGCGGTCATCCCGTACTACGGCTACGCGCGGCAGGATAAGAAGCACGGCCCGCGCGAGCCGATCACGGGCCGCCTGGTCGCGGACCTGCTGCAGAGCGCCGGCGTCGACCGCGTGCTCGCGCTCGACCTCGACGCCGACCAGATCGAGGGGTTCTTCAGCATCCCGGTCGACCATCTTCGAGGGCTCGCGCTTTTTGCCGACTACCTGCGGGGACGCGACTTGGGGCGCGGCGTCGTGGTCGCGCCGGACGACGGCGCGGTCAAGACCGCGCATCGCCTGGCCGAGCGGCTCGGGCTGCCGCTCGCAGTGGTCTTCCAGCGCCGCGTGGAGTCGGTGAAGCAGGTGGTACAGGTCGTCGGGGACGTGGCCGGCTGCGTGCCGATCATCATCGACCGCATGATCACCACCGGCGGCACGATCCGCCACGCGCTCGACGCGCTGGTGGCCGGGGGGGCCCGTCCCGAGGCCTACGTCTGCGCGACCCATCCGGTCTTCATCGACGGCGCGGTCGCCCAATTGGCGCGACCGGACATCCACGAGCTCGTCGTGACAAACACGATCCCCACCGGCCCGGCGACGCGCATCCCGCAGTTGCACGTGCTGTCCGCGGCGCCGCTGTTTGCGCAGGCGATGCGGAGCATCCACCGGAACGAGTCCGTCAGCACACTGTTTACTTAGCGCCGCGGCTCCAATTTGCGCGGTCCCCGGGTCTTTGCTACGCTGGGTTTATGGCGGTCCGCACGCGCTACGCTCCGAGCCCCACCGGTTACCTCCACGTCGGCGGCGCTTGGATGGCGTTTTTCACCTGGCTGTTTACCCGCCACGAGGGCGGCCGGTTCGTGCTGCGCATCGAGGACACGGATCGCAGCCGGTCGACGGAGGCGTTCGAAGCCGGGATTCTCGAGGACCTACGGTGGCTCGACATCGCGTGGGATGAGGGCCCGGATGTCGGGGGCCCGTTCGGACCGTACCGCCAAACCGAGCGGGCCGCGTTGTACAGGGAGCACGCGAAGATCTTGGTCGACCGCGGGGCGGCGTATCCGTGCTACTGCCTGCCGGAGGCACTCGAGGCCGAGCGTCAGCGTGCGGCCGCGGAGCACCGGCCCTACCGCTATTCGGGTCGCTGCCGCGAACTGACGTCCGCTGCCCGCGCCGAGATGGAGGCCGCGGGACGGCGCGCCAGCCTGCGGTTCCGCGTGCCCGGGACCCGGGGGACGCTCGTCGTCGACGACCTGGTGCTCGGGCGGGTCGAGTTCGCCGCCGAGGATCTCGACGACTTCATCATCGTGCGGTCGGACGGCACGCCGCTGTATAACTTCGCCAACGTGGTCGACGACCACAGCATGCGGATCACGCACATCACGCGCGGGGCGGAGCACCTCTCCAACACCCCGCGGCAGTTCCTGATGTACGAGGCGTTCGGCTGGGAGCAGCCCCGGGTCGCGCATTTCCCGTCGCTGCTCGGCGTCGACCGCAAGAAGCTCAGCAAGCGCCACGGCGACACTGCCGTGCGCGAGTACAAGGCCCAGGGCTACCTGCCCGAGGCGCTCGTGAACTTCTTCGCGCTGATGGGCTGGTATCCGGAGGACGGCCGGGAGATCTTCAGCGTCGACGAAATGATCGCGCGGTTTCGGATCGAGGACGTCGGCAAGAGCGGCGCGGTCTTCGACGCGCAGAAGCTCACCTGGATGAACGGCGTCTATCTCCAGCGGGCGCTCAAGCATACCCCCGAGCGCGTCGTCGATCTGGTGGTCGAGACGCTGCGCGGCGCCGGCCTCTTGGACGGCGATGCCGGGCCGGAGCAGCGGGCCCATGTGGCGCGCGTCGTCGCGATCATGGGCGAGCGGCTGCGCGTGCCGAAGGACATCCTGACCTACGGCGATTTTTTCTTCCGAGACGGCGTTGTCTACGATCCCGCCGCCGTGCGGAAGCAGTTCCGCGGGCAGGCGACGGCCGATATGCTGCGCCGTTTGCGCGAGGCGCTCGCCGCCGTCGTGCCGTTCGAGATCGGCGGGATCGAGAAGGCCGTCCGCGAGACCGCGGCCGCGCTCGGCCTCGAGAGCAAGGACGTGATCCATCCCGTGCGCGTGGCGCTCACGGGCAAGACGGTCGGCCCGGGCCTGTTCGAGTTGATCGAGGTGCTCGGGAAAGAGCGCGTCCTCGCGCGCCTCGAGCGGGCGGCGCGCCTGGCGCTGGAGACCGTCCCGCAGTAGGTTCTCACACCTGCGGCGCACCTGCGTGTTAGAAGGG
>DASSJF010000061.1 GCA_035691305.1 bacterium | reverse complement strand
GAGTCGCAGGGCATGCTGCTCGCGGCCAGCCACGGGGATCAAGTAATTTTATTGGAACCGGAGAAAGACATCCCGAGCGGCGCCCCCGTCTCCTGAACCCGGGTCGCAAAAACCCCGTAGGTGGGTAAGATGGCCGTAGCCAGTTGATTTGGGGGAGGGGCCAGTGATGCCGGTTCGCCGCACGATGGTCATCGCCGCGGTCTTGATCGGGGCCGCACTCGTCGCTGGGATCTCCAAGCCGGCCTTCGCCGACCCACGCGACATCTCCGTCGGCGGCGTCTGGATTACGCGCATCACCCACGACTGGCAGGGCGTCAGCGCGGCCGACCGGGCGACGGAAGTCACCCGCCGGATCACGCAGGTCCTGAGCGACCCGAAGATCCGTCAGGGTGCGGTGGTCGCGGTCAAGAAGGACGGCGCCGACGCGATCATTACGGTCGGCGACATCTTAGTGTTCACGGTGACGCCGGCCGACGCCGAAGGCTCCGGCGGCCCGATGCAGGTGGCAAAGTATTGGGCGACGCGGCTCGGGCAGGGACTGACGAAGGCGCTGCCGGGCTCGACGTTCTACTTCTAGCCTCGATCGATCCGAGACGCCTGTCCATCTGCTGAATGCCCTTCTAGACAACTCGTTCGAGATTCCAACGCATCGGCTGCCACGGCGTTCTTCCAACCAGTCATCATATCAGGACTGGGGAAAAGCGTATCGTGCAAGACGAGATCCGGGAGATCGCGCGGTCGACGGCACGGATTCGCGGCGGGCGCGTGGGGCGTTCCGGCCGGCGTCGGGCATCACCGAATTAAGCCGACCAGGCGGGCGACTCTGAGCGCGACCGGCCCGAGGCCGACGATGAAGACAACCGGAAAGATGAACGCGATCAGTGGGAGCACCAGTTGGGTGGAGAGCCTCTGCGCCGACTCGCGTGCGCGGTGCAGGGCGAGGCTGCGGCAGTGTGCGGCCTGGGTTTCGAAAACGTCCGCAAGCGGTGCGCCGATCCGCAGGCTCTGCGCGACGGCGGCGGCCGCCGCGGCCACTTCATCGAGCGGATAGCGGCGGGCGAGATCCGCCAGAGCGTCGTCCGGTGCCCGGCCCACCGCGAGTTCCGCGAGGTAGCTTCGGAACAACTCGCCCGCGGCGCCGGACGCGGTCACGGCGTACTCCGCAACCGCCGCGTGCAACCCGAGGCCGGCGCGCAGGCACACCGCGAGCATATCGAGCGCATCCGGAAATGCCCGGCTGAGCTCGTGAAGACCGGCGCGACGGCGGCGCGGCGAGAGAACGCCCCGCGGCGCGGACCGCCGGCGGCCGGCGGGGGAGCCATAGCGCCGCGTCGCCGTCCCGGTGTGGGACGGCGACGGACCGCAATAGCGTTCAAGGCGCGCGGGTGCGCGCGCCGCCGGACGTAGAAGAAGACAGACCCAGAGAACGGCATCCGCGAGTCCCAGCCCCGCGGCGAGCGCCCATCCACCCATCGGCGGCGGTCAGGCTTCCACGCGGTGAATCATCCACCGCATCGTG
This sequence comes from bacterium, assembly GCA_035691305.1. NCBI lineage: Bacteria > bacterium. The sequence continues at coordinate 131,593 of DASSJF010000061.1, read as the reverse complement.
AGCCAGCCGGCGAGCTCCATGGCGCACGCCGTGCCGAGCAGGACGCGCCCAGATGTGGTGGCAACCATCGGTTCGAACACGCCGGAATCGAGCACGAACATCGCCGCGGCGACAACGATCGGGAGCAGGGCCAGAATCATCCCCGTGGCGCGCGCGTGCGCCGTCATCGCGCTCAGTTCCTGACGGAACGCGATCTGCGCGCGAACGGCCGCCGCCTGACGGGCGAGGCACTCCGCGAGGTTGGCGCCGGTGCGGTCGGCGACCAGGATCGCGGTCACGATCGCGGGAACCGCCCGGGCCGGCATCCGGTCGCGAAGCCGCTCGAGGGCCCGCGGCAGCGGAACCCCGATCCGCAGCTCCTCGGCGAGCCTGCGACACTCACCGCCGAGCGGCGGTGCGATCCAGCGGGCGATGTCCGAAATCCCTTCGCCCACCGACCGGTGCGATCGCAGCTGGCCGACGAGCATGTCGAGTGCCGCGGGAAGCTGCGCCTCCATGCGTCCGATGCGGCGGCTCCGCGCCGTCCGGAGCGCCGCATGCCCGACCAAGATCGCGGCGAGCACCGGCGGCACCGCGCCTACCGGCCCACCGGCCGCGGCGCCGATGCCGGCTGCAACGGAGACGCCCGCTCCGACGCCAAGCAGCAACGCGGACACCGGCATCGCGACGCCTGCTTGGACGGCATACCGTTCGAACGCCGCGCCGAACGGGAGGCGCCGCAGACCGCGGTCTGCGCGGGCGAAGATCGGCTCCGGCCCCTCCGAGACCCCGTCGCGACGGAGATAGCGGACCAGCCGGCGTGCGGTCCGGTCGGGATGGTCGGGACGGCCGCCGGTCCATGCCAGGGCCGACAGGGCGGCGAGGAGCGTCAGCAGGAGCACGGCGCTCACACGGTCCCGGCGCCGCCTTCGAAGGACAGTGCCGGCACGCCGAGCTGCCGCAGGCGGCGCGATACGCGGGACGGCACCCCCGTCCACAGCGGCCGGCCGCACCCGCGATCCCAGCGGAATACGGTCTGTAACTGCACGGCGTCGCGATCGCACCCTGTCAGCTCGCTGATCTCGGCTACCGCGCGGCGGCCGTCGGGGCGCCGCTCGAGATGCACGATGACCTCGATCGCGCCGGCGATGAGCCGGCGGACGACATCGCCGGGCAGGCCGGAATCCCAACGCGCGAGCACCTCTAGGCGGTCGAGCGCGTGCACCGGGCCGTTGGCGTGAAGGGTGCTCATACTGCCCCGGTGACCGGTGTTCATCGCTTGGAGCATGTCCAGCGCTTCCCCGCCGCGTACTTCGCCCACGATGATGCGATCGGGGTTCTGGCGGAGCGCGTGGCGGACCAGATGTGCCTGAGTGATCTCGCCGCGGCCCTCAATGTTCGGGGCGCGTGTCTCCCAGCGGATCCAATTCTCGAGAGACAGGCGGAGTTCGGCCGCTTCTTCTATGGAAACGATACGCTCGTCAGGCGGCATCGCGGCGGCGCAGGCGTTGAGCAGGCTCGTCTTTCCCACGCCGGTCCCACCGGTGAAGAGCACGTTGACCTTGTGCCGCACCGCGCAGGCCAGATATTCGGCCACCTCCGCGCCAAAGGCCCCTCGCGCCGCCAGGTCCTCGAGCGTGTGCGGTTGCTGCGGAAAAAGCCGGATGGCGAGGCACGATCCGCCGACGGCCACCGGCGAAATCACCGCGTGCGCCCGGTATCCCTGCGGCATGCGAACGTCGGCCATCGGCGTGGCCGCGTCGATGCGGCGTCCGCCCATTTCTGCGATCCGGCCGATGATGTACCGCAGGTGCTCTTCGTCCCGAAAGCGTACCGCCGTCAAGACCTTCGCGCCGTGACGCTGCGCGTAGACGCGATCGAACCGGTTGACCATGATGTCGGTGATGTGCGGGTCACGGAGCAACGGTTCGAGCGGCCCGAACCCCACGATATCGTCGCAGAGGTCCCGGATGATGCGATCCGTCTCGGCCTGGGAGAGGTGCGGGTATTCCCGCAGGTATCGCGCGAGGACGTCCTCGAGATAGGGCCGCACGATCGCGCGGTCCTGCCCGGCCAGGGCGTGGCGCTCCACGTCCTCAAGCAGCCGGGCGTGCAGTGCCGCCCGGACCTCACCCGGGGCCGGCGGGCGCGCACCGGCCGCGGCGGCGGGTCCTGCCGACCGGGGCTGGCTCATGGCGCCGCGACTACCGCGCCGCGAAACTCTTCCCGCCGGCGGTCGACGATCTCGGCCGCCAGGCGCTCGATGGCGCGCCACCACGGATCATCCGGCGCGGCGGCGCCCAGCAAGACGCCGTCGTCTGCGCACCGGCCGAGCCGCGGGCTCTCGGGCAGGGCGGCCGCGAATGGCGTCCCGAGCGCAGCCTCGGCCTGACCCCGCGTATAGGACGCCGGACCGCCTTCGCGATTGAGCACGGGCAGAACGCGCGCGACCCCGTCCGACGCCAGCATGTCGAGCAGGGTCCGAAAATTTCGCAGCGCGAGGAGGTCGAGCGTCGCGACCGCAACCGCCAGGCCGGCGCGACGGGCCAGCAACCGCTGCGCCGGCAGCGCCGGGCGGCCGAGGTCAAGGACGACGAACGCGAGACCCGCGGTCAACGTTTCCAGCGTGGCGGGAATGACGCCGGGCACTTCGTCGGCGTCGCCGGACGCGGCCCAGAGTCCGAGGACGTTGAAGCCCGCCGCGTGCGCCGCGCCCGCGCGATTTAGGACCTTCGACTCGATCGGCAGATGCTGGCGTACGAGCCCGGCGACGGTCGCACCGGTGTCGAGATCGGCTGCGGGTGCCAGCGTACCGAACGGAGGAGCATCGGCATCAACCACCACGGCGGTACCGCGGCGGGCCAGCGCCGCGGTGAGGTGAAGAGCAATCGACGTGCAGCCCGCGCCGCCCTTGCCGGAGACCACGGCGACGGCCGTGCCTCGAATGCCCGGCGAGACGGCCGCGCGGCGCCGCGCCAGCCCCTCGCGCACGGCGGCGGCGAGACCCGCGGGATCAAAGGGGGCCGCCACGATGTCGTGAATGCCGAGCCGCAGCACTTCCCGAACGTTTTCGAACGCCGGCGCGGCAGTGGCGGCGATCACGGACATGTCGGGGTAAGCGGCGGTGATACGACCAAGCACTCCACGCTCCGCCGGCGCGGGTGGCAGTTCGACGACCAGGCAGTCCGCGGCCACGAGCGCCAGAAGATCGAGCACTCCGTCCAGGCTCTCCACGCAGTCGACGCGGCCGGTGTCACGCAGATGCGCCGCGATACGCGCTCGAACGTCGGCGTCGCTGTGGCACACGATGAGGTAGGGCAGCTCGCTCATGGCCCTTCGGCGATGCTACCGCCCGACTGCCCGGCAAGGTCCCCCGTACCCGCGACGTCACCGGGCTGTGCGGCGGCGCCAGAACGGCCCGGCGTCTCCGGCAACGCGACCGTGGGAGCGGGACCGAGGGCGGGCGGAAACACCGGCGCAGGGGAGACTGCGGTCCACAGCCCAGTGTCCGACGAAGCGGAGGGCGCCAGCGTCGTGATACCGAACGGGCGCAAGAACCAGGTACGAATCGACGCCCGTGCTGCGATCCGGAGACGCGGGCCGGCGACGGCGGCCTCCACGGCTGTGACCCCAGCCAGGCCCTGAGCCGCGATGTCGCGCCGCGCGGTGTCGAGCGCGGCGGCCACCGCCTGGGCCCGCACGGCGCCCGGATCGACGCCGGGATCGTCAACCTGCGCGCTCCACCGCTGCGCGGTGACCGCACCGTCATCGACCGCGTGCTGCAGGATCGAGCGCGCGACATAGCCATTCGCAATGTCGACGGCCAGCGCCGTGAAGCCAAGGAGGATGACGAGCGTGACGCCGATCGCGCCGAGGATCACGGCGAAACCTCCACAGTCGTCCGCGTGGTCCCCTCGATGACCTCAACCGTGGCATCGTCGCGTCTAATGCCGGACGGCTGGCCGGACGGTCGCGGCGGGTCGGAGGGCCACGTCGCGTGCCCGGGCGCGACCGTCCCCGAAGCAGCCGGCCAGCCGAACAACGGCGGCGGGCTCGGCGGTGCGCCGGCCCATCTCGGGGGAACCGCGGAAAACGCGGCGGCCGGAGGAAGATCCACGTACCGGCGCAGCAGCAGCGCCGCGTCGGATGCTGCGCCGCGTGTGGGCCGCGGCCGCGAAGGGTTCGACGCCGACCGCAACGCGTCGGTGGGCTCGACGGCGAGAAAGACGCGGCCGAAGGCCTGCGCCATGACGATCTCTTGCTCGCGCGCGGCCGGAACGGCAAGCGCCACTTCGTCGACTGCGGCCCCGCTGAAACGTCCATCGCCGGACAACGGCGGCACCGCGGCAGCCGGAGCGGCGCGTGGCGTCACGTGCAGGACGATGCCGGACGCGAGGACCCGCCGCACCGCGCGATCCTGGCCGAGGTCGAACGCCGCCAGCACGTCCACGCGCGACCCGGGCGCGAGTCGCCCGTCGAACGTCGCGGCGGCCGGGACGATCACGTTCACGGCGCGCATGTCCCGCGGGACCACATCGGCCACGCCGACGACCCGCGGCGCCGCGGCGGTCTGGACTCGGATGGCGCCGGACTGTCGAGGCGCCGGCCGGTGACGAAGCTGCGCCACCGCCGACAGGAGAGTCAAGGCCGCCAAGCCAACGGCCGCCCAGCGGAGCCACCGCCGGCGTCGCGCGAGCAAGCGCCGCGCCAGCGGTCCCAGACGCATCACTCCGCTACCGCTCGTGCGTTCCATCGGACCCTCCCCCGTTGACGAGTTGTAGCCACCGCGCGTAGTAGTAGGCCGCGCTTTGCGAGAGCGCCGACGCGAACGACGTCTCGGCGTGGTACGCTGCAAGCACACCCTGATACGCGGACGTCAGCGAGTCGATCTGCGCCTGCTGCGCCGCGATTTGAGATTGATCCACCTGGACCTGCGCTGCCGAGCCCCACCAGGGCGGCGGCAGTTCCTCCACGGCGCTCGCCGCCTCGGCCGTCAGCCGGCGGCCGTTCAGCAGACCGGCAAACCACGGCGTCAGCGCGTGCAAAGTGTAGGTCACGTCAACCACGAGCGTCCGCATCCGTCCGGTGCAGGCGGGTTCCAGATAGCGCACCGTGACCGCCATGCGGGAGGGATCGAGCGTCGGGGCGCCGGTCGCCGCCGCGGCAGTCGATGCGTCGCCATAGGTGAGCGGCGGTCCTCCGGCGCAATGTCCGGCGCCGGTGTCCTGCAGCGCCACGGTACGTTGGGCGGCTTCTGCGGCGGCCGTGACCAGCGCCGCCTGATGGAGGGCCCAACCGCCGTCGATGATCGCGCCGATCAACGCCAGCACAAACGGCAGGACCAGCGCGAATTCGAGCGCTGCCGAGCCGCGCTGCGTCTCCGTGTGGTGGAACACTCCGGTGCCCGGTAGCCGATCCATCGCGCTCAGTACTGCGACAGCGTCGCGGCGATCCTCGAGAAGATCTGGTTGAGCGCTCCTGACAGCGCCGCGAGCGTCGCGATGGCGCCGACGATCACGATGCCTCCGATGATCGCGTACTCCAACATGCCCTGGCCGTGTTCGCGGCCGCGCAGGTACGGCGGGCAGTGGCGGGAGAGCAGCAAGCACAGCGAGTGCATCCACATGGCGAACCCTCCGATTATGGCGTCTGCGGTGTATCGACGAGCTGCGGGGTGACGAGGATCAGCAGGTCGCTCTCTCGACGCTGGAACGACCTGGAGCGGAACAGCGCGCCGATGACCGGAAGATCGGCCAGCAGGGGCACCTTTTGGACCTGGGCGGCGTCTTCGCGCTGCAGGAGACCGCCGAGCACGAGCGTCTCGCCGGGCCGCAGGGCAACCATCGTCTGAGCGCGCCGCACGCGCAGCGCAGGGATCTCAAATCCGCTCACTCGGACGGCGTCGGCGAAGTCGAGCGTGCTGACTTCCGGCGTGACTTGCAGAAACAGCCGCCCGTCGTCTTGGTAGTCCGGCCGCACGGCGAGAATCACGCCGAAATCCTTGTACTCCACCGTCACGGTGCCGTTGGCGCCCGCCACGGGGACGGGCACTTGGCCTCCCAGAAGCAGCGAGGCGGTCCGGCCGGCCATCACGACAAGCGCGGGACGGGCGAGGAGGCGCGCTTCTCCTCGCTGCGAGAGCGCTTCAAGCTGAGCGATCAACAGATCGAGTCCGCTGGCTGAGAGGCTGGGCGCGGTAAGGATTTGGAGATTGTAGACGCCGCCGTTGAGCGACGGCGGCGCACCGGGGACCTGCTGACCGCCGCCCCACACGATTCCGAGGCTCTTCTGGGCGGTCCGATCGAGCTCGACGACCTGGACCTGGAGATTTACCTGGACCGGCCGACGCACCGTAAGGAGATTTACGACCCCCGAGACGAACGCGCGGGCTACGTCCTCGGCCTTGGCGCGGTCACCCTGCGTCTCCACAGTTCCGCTCAACACCACGGATTGAGCGCCGGATCGGGCGGCGGCCGGCACAGGCTCGCCCGGCTGGGGAAGCGGAGGCGGCGGAGGTGCGTATCCGGGCGCCGCGCCCGCGGGCCCCGGCGCGGCGGCGTCGGGGCGCCCGCCGCGCACCTCCGTGACGGTGATGGCTGCCGTCGGCAGTAAAGCTGCCAGCGCGCGCCGCAGATCACGAAACGGATCGTTCGCGGCGCGCACCTCGACGGCGTACGACAGCAGCCGCTCCCGAGCGTCCCAAACGTAGAGGGTGGCACGTCCCACGCTCCGCCCGCTCACAAGCACTTCTCGAACGCTGAGCGGTACGACCCCGATGATCCGCGGATCGCTCACGGCGACGCGTGTCACGTGCTCCAAGTCCAGCAGCCGGCCGGTTCCCTCATCCAGTGTCAGGGTGCGGGCAATCAGAATGCGGCCGGCGATCCGCTGTGTTTGGCGCGGCTCACGCGGCGGGACCGTGTCCTCCCGGAACGCGGTGCCCGGGCCCGAAGCCGTCCGGCTCTCCGCCGAGGCTGGGCCGGATCGGGTGCGCAGCGTGACCACCAGCGCGCCGTGGTCGACAAACGAGTCCGCGGCGCGCACCGGCGCGGAGGTGAACACGGTAATCTCGGCGCGGGGCGGCACACCGGCGATGGATCGGACCCGGAGTCGTTGCACCGGCCCGATGCTGAGGGTATGGTCGGCCGCCACCGCGCCGGCAGGGTCGAGCAAGATCACGACGCGGTCGGGGCGGCGATCGATCGCGTAGTGGAACGTCCGGTCGACCCCGATTACGATGCGCGCATCGACCTCGCTGCGCTCCACGATGATCCCCGTCACCGCACCGGCACCCGCCGCGGCCGTCGCGAGAGCCGGATTACCCGAGATGGCAAGGACCGCCGCGAGCAGCCCGGCCGTCCCGGGCCGCACGGCGCCGCCGCAGCGCGGGCGCCGCGCTCGGTCATCCAAGCGTAGGTGGCTAGACATATATATATCTATACAGATATGCGTCTCGGGGCGTTCTGTCAATGGGCGAACGTGCGTGCACCAAAGGGATGCCTTCCCGCGAGATCGAACGAGATCGTCCGACGTCCGCAGGAGGGAGGACGACGGACTGAACATCCTCCGGGATGCCTCGCCGGATACGCTCGCCTATGCGCTCCTCGCCGCCGCGTGCGTGGCCGCCATCGTCTTCATCGTCGCGCTGGCCCGCAGCCGGCCGGCGAAGCCCGTGGAGATCCTCACGCCGGAAGAGGCGATTCAGCGGCAGTTCGCCGCGGTGACGCGCCGGCTCGAGGCCCTCGAGCAGAACATCACCGAGATCAACGCGGCGCTGCCGCAAACCGTCCGGAGCGTGAGCATCGTGCGGTTCAACCCGTTCCCGGAGATGGGCGGCAACATGTCCTTCAGCATGGCACTGCTCGACGCGAAGGCGAACGGCGTCGTGATCAGCGTGCTGAACGACCGCCAGGGCTCCCGCATCTACGGGAAGCCGGTCGAGGGTGGGGTCTCTCCACAGAAGCTCTCGGAGGAGGAGCAGCAGGCAATCGGCCTTGCGCGCGGGCGCAAGGCTTGAGCGGACGCGTGCGGCGATGCGGTTTCGCGACCGGCGGGACGCCGGCGACCACCTCGGACGGGAACTCGCCGCCCTCAACCTCGGCCCCGCGATCGCGCTCGCGATCCCGCGGGGCGGCGTGCTCGTGGCCGATGCCCTCGTCGCCGCGCTGGATTGGCCGCTCGACGTGGCGATTCCGCGGAAGCTGCGCGCCCCGCAAAACCCGGAGCTGGCGTTCGGGGCGGTAACCGGCGACGGGACCGTCTACGTCGACGCGGCGCTCGCGCGGACGCTGCGCATCACGGACGCCTACCTCCGCGATGAGATCGCGACCCAGATCGGCGAGATCGAGCGGCGCCGCGTCGCCTACCGGGGCGCGCGGCCGGATCCGGACGTCCGCGGCCGCACCGCCATCGTCGTCGACGACGGGGTGGCGACCGGCGCCACGGTCATCGTGACCGCGCGGATGCTGCGCCACGCGCTCGCCCGCCAGGTGATCGTGGCGATCCCGGTAGGCGCGCCCGACGCGGTGCGCCGGCTCGAGCGAGAGGTTGACCGGGTGGTATGCTCGCTGCGGCCGCCGTCGTTCGGCGCCGTGGGCGAATTTTACGAGGACTTCCGCCAGACGACCGACGAGGAAGTGATCGACGTACTCCAGCGGGCCTGGGCCCGGACGCAGGTGTCGTGATGGCAGAGCAAACATTGAAGCGCACGCCGCTGCACGCCGTGCACGTCGCCGCCGGCGCCCGCATGGTGCCGTTCGGCGGCTGGGATATGCCGGTGCAGTACGCCGGCATCATCGAGGAGCACCGCGCCGTGCGGACGCGGGCGGGGCTCTTCGACGTCTCGCACATGGGCGAGGTCGACCTCTCCGGTCCGGGCGCGCTCGACTTCATCCAGCGCCTCGTCACCAACGACCTCGGCCGGATCGCGGTAGGCCAGGCGATGTACACCGCGATGTGCACGCCGGAAGGCGGCATCATCGACGACCTGCTCGTCTACCATCTCGGCGACGCCCGGTACATGGCCGTGGTCAACGCCGCGAACACCGACGGCGACCTCGCCTGGATGCGCTCGCACCTGCCGCGGAGCGGGGTCGCGCTGACCGACGTCTCCGCCGAGACGGCGCTCTTGGCGCTGCAGGGCCCGCGGGCGGTCGCGCTTCTCTCGCGCCTGACGCGCGAGCCGGTGGACGCGATCAAGTACTATTGGTTTAGGGAAGGGGTCGAGGTCGCGGGGCGGCGGGCGATCGTCTCGCGAACCGGCTACACCGGCGAGGACGGTTTCGAACTGTACGCCGCGGCCGAGGATGCGGTCCACCTCTGGAACGCGGTGCTCGACGCCGGCACGCCGGACGGCATCATGCCGGCGGGGCTCGGGGCGCGGGACACGCTCCGGCTCGAGGCGGGGCTCCTGCTCCACGGCAACGACATGGACACCACGACGACACCGATGGAAGTCGGCCTCTCCTGGGTGGTCAAGGTGCAGAAGGGCGAGTTCATCGGCGCGGACGTGCTGCGCCGGCAGAAAGCCGAAGGCACCGCGCGCCGCCTGGCCGGCTTCGTCCTCGAGGACCGCGCCATCGCGCGGCACGGCTTCCCGGTCGTGATCGACGGGCGGAAGGCCGGCGCGGTGACGAGCGGGAGCTTCGGACCCACGGTGGAGAAAAACATTGGCCTGGCGTTCGTGCCGCCGTCGCACGCGGCGCCGGAGAGCCGGATCGCCGTCGAGATCCGCGGACGCGCGGCGCCGGCCGTGATCGTGAAGACGCCGTTCTACACGCGCCCGAAGACCGGCGCGACATAAGGAGGGGGCGCGTGTATCCCAAGGAGCTGCGGTATTCAAGAGAACATGAATGGGCCAAGGTCGAGGGCAAGCGCGTCCGCATCGGCATCACGAAGTTCGCCGCGGACAAGCTCTCCGACGTGGTATACGTCGAGCTGCCCCAGGTCGGCTCGTCGGTCTCGTTCATGCAGACGTTCGGGGTCGTCGAGTCGGTCAAGGCGGTGAGCGACCTCTACGCGCCGGTCTCGGGTACAGTCGTCGAGATCAACCAGGGTCTCGCCGAGAAGCCGGAGATGATCAACACCGACCCCTACGGCCAGGCGTGGATGATCGTCGTCGAACCCAAAGACATGAAGGAGCTGGATCAGTTGATGGACGCAACCGCCTACGCCTCGCTCGTGGGGGAAGCGACTTCGTGAAGTACATCCCGGCCACCCCCGCCGAGCGGGAGCGCATGCTCCGGAGCGCCGGCGCGCGTACGGTGGAAGATCTGTTCGCGGATATCCCGGCGGAGGTGCGGCTCACCCGCCCGCTCGACCTGCCGCCGGCGATGCCGGACCCGGACCTGCTCGCGCACATGCGCACGCTCGCCGCCCGGAACGTGGACTGCGACCGGGTCGCCTGTTTTCTCGGCGCCGGCGCCTACGACCACTTCGTCCCTAGTACCGTGCCGCATCTCGCCCTCAAGCCCGAGTTTCTCACGGCCTACACCCCCTACCAGGCCGAGCTGATGCAGGGCGAGCTGCAGGCGATCTACGAGTACCAGACGATGATGTGCGAGCTGCTCGCGATGGACGTCGCGAACGCCTCGATGTACGACGGCGCGAGCGCGACGGGCGAAGCGGCCGCGATGGCCGCGGACCTGACGAAGCGCAGCCGGGTGCTCATCTCGAGCGCGCTCCACCCGGAGTACCGGCAGGTCCTCCGCACGTATACGACGCACCTGCCGATCACCGTGAAGGACCTGCCCGCGCGGGACGGCGTGACCTCGCCGGACGCGGTGCGCGAGGCCGTCACCGACGACACCGCGGCGGTGATCGTGCAATCGCCGAACTTCTTCGGCTGCATCGAGGACGGTCAGGCGCTCGCCAAGGCGGTCCACGACCGCGGCGCGCTCCTCGTGGTCGCCATCGCCGAACCCCTCAGCCTCGGCCTCATCAAGCCGCCGGGCGAGTACGGCGCGGACATCGTGACCGGCGAGGGCCAGCCGCTCGGCAACGCGCTCAACTTCGGCGGCCCCTACCTCGGCATCATGGCGACGCGCCAGGAGTTCGTGCGGCGGATCCCCGGACGGCTCGTCGGCCGCACGGTCGACACCGGCGGGCGGCCCGGCTACGTGCTCACGCTGCAGACGCGCGAGCAGCACATCCGGCGCGCCAAGGCGACCAGCAACATCTGCACCAACGAGGCGCTGAACGCGCTCATCGCCGCGGTCTACCTCTCGACGCTCGGCAAGCAGGGCGTGCGCGACGTCGCGGAGTTGAACGCGCGCAAGGCGCACTACCTGCGCGAGCGGATCGCGCAGGTACCGGGCTACAGCCTGCCGTTCGCGGCGCCGGTGTTCAACGAGTTCGTCGTGAAGTGCCCGGTGGCGCCGGAGGAGATCAACAAACGGCTCCTCGAGCACGGCATCCTCGGCGGCCTGCCGCTCGGCCGCTTCTATCCCGACCTCGCCGACTGCTGGCTGCTCTGCGTCACCGAGCGGCGGTCGCGGCAAGAGCTCGACCAACTCGTTGGCCACCTGGAGACCGTCCAGTGAGCCCCGACACCGGACGCCCCGAGGCGTCGACCGCGACGGCGGTCCCCAAGCGCGACCTCCGGCGCCCGGTCGTGCCGGTGATCTTCGAGCGGGGCGCCGAGGGCCGGACCGGCTACAGCCTCCCCGCGAGCGACGTGCCGGACGTGCCGCTGGAGGCGATCGTACCCGACGCCGTCCGCCGGATCGCCGACGCGGCGCTTCCCGAAGTCAGCGAACTTGACGTCGTGCGCCACTACACGGCGCTCGGCCGCCGCAACTTCTCGATCGACGAAGGATTCTATCCGCTCGGATCGTGCACGATGAAGTACAACCCGAAGATCAACGAGGACGCGGCGCGGCAGGCCGGCTTCGCACGCCTGCATCCGTACGCGCCGGAAGAACTGGCCCAGGGCGCCCTCGCGCTGCTCTTCGAACTCGAGCAGATGACCGCCGAGGTCACCGGCATGGACCGGGTGACCTTCCAGCCGGCGGCCGGCGCGCACGGTGAGCTGACGTCGCTCCTCATGATCAGCAAATACTTCGAGGAGAAGGGCGAGCGGCGCACGACGGTCATCGTGCCGGACTCCGCCCACGGCACCAACCCGGCGTCCGCGGCGCAGTGCGGCTACCGGGTCGTCGAGGTGAAAAGTGACGCCCGCGGCAACATCGACCTCGAGGCGCTCAAGGCGGTCCTTTCCAAGGACGTCGCGGCGTTGATGTTCACCAACCCAAACACGCTCGGGCTGTTCGAAGAGGGGATTCAGGAAGTCGCCCGGGCGGTGCACAGCGTCGGCGCGCAACTGTACCTCGACGGCGCGAACTTCAACGCGATCCTCGGCGTCACGCGGCCAGGCGATCAGGGCTTCGACGTGATGCACCTGAACTTGCACAAGACGTTTACGACGCCGCACGGCGGGGGCGGCCCGGGCGCGGGGGCGGTCGGCGTGCGGGCGCACCTCGCACCGTATCTGCCGGTGCCGACGGTGGAGCGCGACGGCCAGCGGTTCGTGCTCGACTACAACCGGCCGAAGACGATCGGCAAGATGCGGGCGTTCTACGGCAACTTCGGCAACCTCGTGCGCGCGTACACGTACATGCGGACGATGGGCGCCGCGGGTCTGCGCGAGGCCGCCGAGATGGCGGTCCTCAACGCCAACTACCTGCTCAGCCGGCTGCGCGGCGCGTTCGACCTGCCGTACGACCGGATCTGCAAGCACGAGTTCGTGCTCTCCGGCCGCCGGCAGCGCGACAAGTACCACGTCTCGACGAAGGACATGGCCAAGCGCCTGCTCGACTACGGCTTCCACGCGCCGACGATCTACTTTCCCCTGATCGTCGAGGAAGCGATCATGATCGAACCGACGGAGACGGAAAGCCTGCAGACGCTGGATTCGTTTGTGGACGCGATGCTGGCGATCGCGGCCGAAGCGGCGGCTGATCCGGAACTGGTCCGCACGGCGCCGCACGAAACGCCGGTGACGCGGCTGGATGAGGTGACCGCGGCGCGGCATCCGAATCTGCGGTGGCGGCCGGCCGCTTCCGGCAACGGGTCGGGCGGGTCGTCGGCCGGTTAGCAGCACGCGACGGAAGTGGCATCCCCCTTTGCCACGGGCATCTATGGGCTGGCTTCGGCGACGTCGTGGGGCGCCGGGGACTTCAGCGGCGGCTTAGCCACCAAGCGGGCGCCGGTCTACACGGTCGCCGCCGTCTCGAAAGTCGCCTCGCTCGGCGCGATGCTGCTCTTGGCCTGGCTGCGCGCCGAGCAGATTCCCTCGCCGCACATCCTTGTCTGGGCTGGGGCCGCCGGCGTGGCCGGCGCGGTGGGCCTCATGTCACTGTATCAGGCGTTGGCGATCGGGATGATGGGCACCGTCGCGCCGGTGTCGGCGGTGATCGCCGCATCGATACCGGTCGTGTTCGCCGCACTGTCTGTGGGCTTCCCCACCGGCTGGCAGTTCGCCGGGTTCGTGCTGGCGATTGTCGCGGTCTGGTTCATCTCTCGGCCGGCACCCGCGGCGGCAGGTGTACCGCCAATCCCGCCGGGCAGCGGGCTGGGCCTGGCCGCACTGGCCGGCGTTGGCTTCGGCGGCTTCTATATTTTCATCAGCCTCGCGCGCGCAGAAGCGGTGTTCTGGCCCCTCGCGACATCGCAGTTCTTCACGCTGGCCGCGGTTCTCGCCGCTGCCGGCGCGGTCGCAGCGGCACGGCGAACCGGGGCGGCACGACTGCCGGTGCGCGCGGTGCCGTTGATGCTCCTCGCAGGGCTGCTGGATGCCGGCGGGAACGCGTTTTTTCTGCTGGCCGAACATGCGGGGCGATTGGATGTCGCCGCGGTGCTGGCTTCCCTCTACCCGGCCTCTACGGTGATCTTGGCGCGGGTGATACTCAAGGAACGAGTCACAGGCGTGCAGTTGTGGGGAATCGTCACGGCGCTGGCCTCGCTCCCGTTGATCGTCGGCTGACGGAAAAGGCCGAGGACACGCCCCCCACCGCAGGACAGCTCCCGTTGTGCCAGGAGCATTCCTCCGGTTTCAGAGACCTTTCGGCCCGGCATTCCTCGAGCGGGCGGATACTCCGCCGGGTCCGCATCCACACCCGCTTCCGCCGGGCACCTAGCCCGTCTTTTGAGGCGTCGCGGTCGACTTGGCCTGCAGGTTGCCCGCTACAATCGCCAGCCAGTCCAGGAGGTCGTGCAGCGCGAACGAGAGCCCCGTCACGATCACGCTCGTCAAGGCTGGCTGGAGCGATTGGATCGTCGGCCCCAGGTCGATCGGCAGATGCAATCTCGCGACGTACGTCGTGAGCGCGGACAAGATAAGGGCGACGATCTTCTTCGCGATGGTCGGGATCTCAAGATTTCCTTTGTCGCCGAGCCACTTGACAGCGTCGGTGAGGTACTTGGCGAGCAATCCCGCGATGACCAGATCCATCCCATTCCCCCCTCGGCCCCTCGATGACGGCGGGTGGACGTGACCTGCGCCGCGGCCGCGGCGCTACCGGCTCACGGGTTCGACCGGCGGCCGCGCAACCACACGCGCGCCCCGCATCGCCCGAAGCCATTTCGTCGCCAACCGGGCCGCACCCAAAGCGGAGACCGCGATCATCACCGCGGCCGCCGCCGCGCCGGTGGCGATGCCGGCCTCGAGTGTACCGCGACCACCGTCCGGACTTAGGCGAAACAACCGCTCGATCCAGTCCATGCGACACCCCCTTGCGCGCGCCGGCAAATTGAGTGCGAGCATCACAGGATTTGCCGCCACGCGCGCCAACTGGCCTGGACGTCCGTCAGGACGTCTTCGAGATGACGCCGTCCGGCTTCCGCGGCGCGCCGGTGGACGGCGGGATTCATGGCAAGAAAACTCGCGTAGTAGCTCATCTCGTCGGAACTGTCGGCCATAAATCCGGTTTCTTCGTGCTTGACCAGTTCGGGAAAGGCGTATGCTCGCTCGACGATGGGCACCACCCCGTGGGCGTAGGCTTCCAGCAGCACGCGGGGATAGTTTTCGCGCGACCCGCCGGTCTTGTGGATCATCGTGTCGATAGTTCGATAGAATTGCGTGGCGGGGATGGCGTTCCCGTTCCACGTCATCCAGTCGAGCGTCGGCGGAGCGGGTCCGATCTTCTTCGCGGCGTTGGAACCGTAGCCGAGAATGTACACCTTCTTCTTGAGTCGCGGCGGCACGAGGACCCGCTCGAAGATCCGCCACGTGTCCGGGGCGAACTTAGCCTGGTCGTCCCGCGAAATGCGGCCGACCCTGTAAGTTCCCTCCCACTTCCGGTACCGCCATTCGATGCGCTCCGCGTTGAAGTACGGGCGGTACGGGAACGTCTGCACCGGCCGAATGGTCTCGAGCTGAGGCAGCAGACAGCTCCGCTGGTAGGCGCTTTGGAAGCCGAAGACGTCGATCCATCCCCGGGCGTGGGCCGCGCGTTCTCTATCGAACAGGTACGTCATGCAGTTGAACCAAATCACCTTGCCCGGGCGGGCGGCGGCCATGATGGCGGGCAGTTTGGCGAGAAACTGGCCGTTGCAGAGGCTGACGACGATCTTGTCGCCGAAGACGTCGTCCCGGTAGTCGAGGACCCGGCAGCCGCGCTCGAGCACGGTCTTCCTCATCCGCTCGTCGCACCCAAACATCGGTACGAGGTTGACCCCGACGCCGCACGCTCGAAAGAGGTCGATCAAGTGGTCCAGTTCCGTATCGGCCCCGCCGTAAAACGATGGGAACCCCGCCACCCAAACCTGCCGCGCCATCGTCTCACCGTCCGTGCGCGCCCGGGCGGCTCACCGCGTGGTCCGCGGCTTGCGCGACCCGCCGCGCGTCCCCGTGGAGCGCGTGCCCGCCGACCCCGCGCGGCCGGTACGGCCGGAGTCCGAAGAGCTACTGGAATCGCCGTCGCCCGAAGAGCTGCCGGAATCGGACGATGAGCTCGAGCCGTCGTCGCCGGACGAGCTGCTCGAGTCCGAGGATGAACTGCTCGAATCGGCCGAAGAACTCGAATCGTCGCTCGACGAGCTGGAATCCGCCGACGAACTGGAGCCGCCGTCGCCTGAAGAGCTGCTGGAATCGGACGATGAGCTCGAGCCCCCGTCGCCGGACGAACTGCTCGAGTCCGAGGATGAGCTGCTCGAGTCGGCCGACGAGGAGCTGGACGCCGCCGGGCCGAGGTCGATCTCCCAGACGCCGCGTCCGTGCGTCGCCGCCCGCAATTTGCGGGACGATGTCAGAACGGCCAGGTCCGTGACGGCCGATTCCGGAAGCCCTTGTGAGAAGGGATCCCAGGTCCATGCGCCGCCGCTCTTCACGCCCTTCCACACGCCGACGTCGGTGCCGAGAAAGACGGTGTTCGTGTCTCCGGAGTCGAGCACGATGGCCTGCGCCGGCGCGTCGAGAGTGGCCGCCGCAAGGCCGGCGCTCTGCCACTTCGTCCCATCGTAGTACAGGACGTGCTCGCCGCCGCTACTGCCGAGCGACGCGTAGAAGCTGCCCTTCGCCGGATCTTCCACCGCCAGGCCCGTCACGAAAATGAACCCGGGCGCCGGCGGCGTGGGAATCGCGGGCAACGCCGTCTGGGTCCACTTTCCTCCCGCCTGATCGAAGCGGCACACCGCGCCCGTCGCTCCCGATCCGCTGGTGGCGGCCAGGATCATCGTGTCGGAGCCGAACGCGATTGCCCTGACAGGTGCCCCATTGGTTGCGTCGAGCACGTCCTGCGTGAGGTTGGCTGCGCCCCCTTGGTACGGATTAGTGCCCGTCGGCAGTGTGACCCAAGAATCGCTCCAGTCCGTCCGAAACCACAGACGGTTCGTGCCGAAGGCCACGAGCGTCTTGCTGCCGGTGTCGTATGCCTTGACGGGAGCGTAGAAGGCGGCCGTCCCGCTCTCCGTCGCGTTGACCGGCAGGCCCGCGGAGCCCCAGTTGGCGCCGTCGTCCGAGGTGCTTTCGAGCGACGCGTAGATGTACTGCCGGACGATCTGCGAGGAGTTCCGGGGATTGATCGCCACACCGCCGCCGTCGCCTCCTCCCGACTGGTACCACGGCGGGGTCGCCCCGGCACTGTACCGCAGAGTCCCGTTGTCCTGACAGCCGCCGTAGACTTTGTCGGGCGCGCCCGGCAGGACGGACAGATAGTTGAACTGCGTGATGCCGAGGCCCTGATTCCTTGAGTCGAACGTCCCCCGCGTACCGCTGGAGGTGGATCGGAACACGCCGCCGTCGCATCCCACCCACACGATGCTGCCGTCGTGGGAGCCGTCTGCGTTGGTAGCAAACGCCAGGTAATGCCCGTCGGGGTGGATACCCCGGCCGATCCACGTCGGATCGTTCGGCACGGTCGATGAATTTGTATTACCGTCGGCAGTCACCGTCATGTCGTTGGCGCTGTTGAACGGGAACGTGTACACGCCCGATTGGACGGTGATCTTGCCCTTGAAGAAGGCAAGCGCCCAGCCGCTGTCGGAGGTCAGGTCGCCCATCAAATACACCGTGTCGGCGTCCGCGGGGTCGGCGGCGACTGCGAGATCGTACCAGCCCTGTCCGCCGCCTCGACCCGCGAAGACCGCCTTCGGAACGCCGCTCACGGTCTGAAACGCTCCGCCCGTCCCGCTATCGAGACGATACAGCGTGGCGTCGGCGGCGAGGCAGTACACTACCGATTTGTCGTTCTCGCCGACACCGAGCGCCTTGCGGCGATTGTTCGTCACCCCCGGCACCGCGCTCCAGGTCACGCTGCTCGGGTCCTTTGTGAAAATGTCGGTGCTTTGATAGACGCCCGATCCCGAGGCCGCGTAATACGTCCTACCCGCGCCTGATCCGCCGACAGCCAAATCGGTGACTTCGCC
Organism: bacterium; assembly: GCA_035691305.1. NCBI lineage: Bacteria > bacterium. The sequence goes on along the minus strand of DASSJF010000061.1, from coordinate 113,752 downwards.
GGACGATCCCGTCGGGTCGGTGACCTGGGGCCAATTACTGAAATCCGGACCGGCGGGCCGCCGATAGATCCCGCTGGTCGTCGCGGCGAAGACGATCGTCGGATCGACGGGATCAATGACGATCGTATGCACGTCGCTACCGGAGAGGTTGGTGCCTTCAAGGGTGAACGTGCTGCCGCCGTCCGTCGAAACCTTGATGCCGACGCCGAAGTACCCGTCGATGTTGTGGTTGGGCTCGCCCGTGCCGACATAGATGATATCCGCGGACGTCGCCCCGCTCGAATCCGACGAGCTGCTGGAGTCGGAGGAGCTGGAATCGGACGAACTGCTGGAATCGCCGGCGCTGCTGGACGACGCGGGGCCCCCGAACCGAACCGCGATCGCGCCGACCGACAGCGCATCGGCATCGCTGCCGGGCGGAATCTTGAGCACGGCGGACGGAGACATCGCCCACTCGTCGAGCGACGTCCACGTGGTCCCGCCGTCCCCCGAGAACCAGACGCCGCCGTTCGCGGCGCCGGCGTACACCCGCTGCCCGCCCGGGCCGACCGCGATGGCGGTAATGCGGCCGCTCACGATCGGGAACGCCGCCCCGGCCATCCCGTGGGCGACTCCGTCGGGGCCAAGCGACGACCAGTTGACCGTGCCCGGCCCGCCGGGAGGCGCCGGGGGCAGTCCGCCGGGTGCGCCGGGAGCCGGCGGAAGAGGCAAACCCCGGCGGCGCCGCAGCTCGCGTTCCCGTCTGCGCTTCTGCGCGGTCGCTCTGCCGATCAGGCCGGGCTCCAGCCGGCCGTCCTTCCGCTGGCGGCTGTGACGAAACCACTTCTCGCGCCCCCGCGGGTCGTCACGCTGCTCCTGCCGCCCACCGGCGGCGGTGGCGCGGGCCCGAGCCTCTCGGTCGTCCGCCATCCGAATCCCTCCGTTCTTCGAAGACGGTGTACTGCGGCTAACCTGAAAGAATCCGTCCGTATTGGGGGCGCGTCGGAAGCGCCACCGCGCGCCGGACCGTAAGGCCCCACGCCGTGGGAGTCAAGTCGCCGCCCGCGGCGTCCACGACGAGCCGCGGCGCCACGTTCCAGCTGCTGGCGATCCAGCCCAGACCGTACCGGCTGAAGAAATCCGCGGCGAGTTCGGACGCGCGGGCAAAGGGCGGGCCGCCGTTCGACCACGGGCAGGCCACCAGGGGGAACGAGTCCGTCCACTCGGCAAGCCGCGCATCCGCACCGTTGGGTGGATGCGCCGGATCGACGGCGATGGTGTACACGACGTTGGGCGCCGGATCGCCGGTGGAGAACCTGAGCGGAAGGCCGTCGAGGTCCGCGCGACCGGTGCCGTTTCCGACGAAGAGCAGCGACCCCGGATGCTGCGAGCGAATGAGACCGACGAGCGGGAGGGCGGCGTCGAGCCAGTTGCCGTCGAGCGGGGACTCCGACGCGAACGGTTCGAAGAGAACGGCCGGCTCGTCCGCATAGCGGGTCGCCACCGTGTCCCATGCTTCGAAGACCGGCCCGTCCGGCAGCGCGACACCTTGGGGCGCCCGCTGGCTGAGCATGACGTACGCGCCGGCGTCGGACACAGCTTCGATGAGGTTGTCCAGTCCCGTCAAGACGTCGGTGTTTGACAGCGCGCCGTTGCCGGCGAGCACGGTTTGTGCCTGAAACGGCACCCGGATCACGTTCAACTCCCAGAGATCGACGATCGTAGAGAGGCCGGCGTCGTTCAGGCCGAGCGCGTCCGCGACGGTCTGATCGGCAGTTGGCGCCACCACGTCGAGACCGCCGACGGTCACGCCGCGAAAGACCACGCCCCGCCCGTTACCGTCCACCACGTAGCCGTCGTGCGTGCGAAGCCAGCGGATCGCATCGGATGACTCGGGCACGGGAGCCGCCGGCGCGGTCGAAGCTTTGGCCGCGGCGGGGGGCGCGGGCGGCGGTGCCGATGGTTTCGCAAGCGCGTAGAGTTGGCGCACCGGTGGCGCAACGACAACACGGCGCTCTGCCTTCGCGGCCGGCACTGCCTGACGCTGCGGCTTCCGGGGCTGAGCCGGCGGTTGCTGAGCCTGTCGTCGTGCGCGCTGTTGCGCCGTCTGCTTCGTCAACGACACGAGCGGCCCGGGCGCGGACGCTGAAGCCGGAACCCGGACCTTCCGGGGCGGCCGGCGCACCACGAGACGCCCGCCGACGGCGAGCCTCGCGATCCGGTAAGCGCGCCGCGCGCCGCGCGGCGAGGCCACCTTGGGGCGCGGGGGGCGTACATGGGACGCGCCGGCCCGGACAGGGCGGCGGCCCGCTGCCCGCGGCTTGACCGGGCGTTCGAGAGCGCGCGGCTTTCGATTCTGCGGCGCCTGCGCCGGCCCCGCAACGCGTCCTCCGGGAGCCGTCGGTCGGACGGCCCCGGCGGCGCGCAGGCCCTTAGAGGGGCGGGTCAAGCGGTAGACGCGCGGAACCGGTGGGCGGGCCGTTGAGAGCGCGATCCTTGACCGACGCGCCCGCGCGGCGGCGCGGACTCGCGGCTGCTCGATCGCCGCGGCCGCGCGCGGCAATGGGCGCTCGCGGACCGATTTCTCGGCGACAGGCCGGGTGGCCGCCCGCTCTGTCCTGACGCGCGCGGCGCGCGCCTCCGCGACACGCTCCGCCCGTTCGCGTTCGAATTGCGCATTCCGGAGGAGTTCCGCCTGCCGCTCCCGGCGCTTCTGCTCACGCAACTCGGCCAGTCTCGCTTCACGCGCCTCGCGCTCGCGCGCCTCGGCTTGCGCACGAAGGGCCCGCTCGGCCGCGAGCCGGTCCAAGAACTCGCGATGTCGCCCCGCCAGGCGCTCGGCCTGCCGGCGCTCCGCCGTCTTCACGAACGAAGCGTCCCGGCGATGCCGGTCGTGGCGTCCAGTGCGGCGGCGAGTGCATACACGTCGCCCGCGACCGGCGCGGTCTTGACGTTCGGTGCGAGGGCGGCCACGAGCGCCGCGAGCGCCGCCGCCGCGGCCGCGTAGGACGCCGCCCGCGGCGACGGAACCGCACCCGCCACGAGCGCCGCGAGCGCCGTTTCGAGCGCGGCGATCGCCGCTGCACCCTGCACCAGAAACACAAAATCCCACGCGGCCGCGGCGGCCAGCACCTTGGCGATCTCCACGACGAGCGACCGCGCGGGCTGCGACGGGGGTACGGCGGCCGTTACGAAGCGGACCCAGTACGGATCGTCGAACATCGCCTGCTTGTCCCGCAGCACCGTGTACAGGGTGCGCGGCGCTGCGACACCGGCCGCGGGCGGCGTCTTCGTGATCTGAAACGACGCCGATCCCGCGGTGCCGGGCGCGCCGAACTCGGGCTGATAGAACCGCAGTGCCGGTGCCGCCGAGGCGGCCGCCGGCGCGACGAAATAACCCTGCACCGTCGCCGCGACCGATGCCACCGCGCGGTCCGCCATGGTGGCCTCGCCGAGGGCCGCGGCCAAACCGAACGACGCGATGAAATGGTCGAGCGGCGTATCCGGGCTCACCTGCCCCGCCTGCTGTGCTCTCAGTTGCGCGTTCACGGCTTCCTGGTCCACCGTACGCTGCGAAAGCCGGTCGGCGACCTCGGCCAGGATCGGCTGCGCGGCCTGGAGCCGCTCGACGGTCGTCTGAAGAGCATCCGCGCGCTGTTCGGCGGACACGGCGCGACCTTCCAGCGCCGTGTAGGCGAGCCGTGCTTCGTCGATGCTGTTGGTAATAAGGGGCATCGGCTCGATCACCCGGGGATCTCGATTAAGACCGGTTCCGGCGACGACCTAAGACGCCGATCCGCGCCGGCGCTCGCCGAGGGCCTCGAGCGCATTGAGGAACCGCTGCAGGCCCGACGCCGGCCGCTTCGGCTCCGGGCGCGCTGGACCGCGTCCACCGGGCCCCGCGCTGGGCTGCGCCGGGCCGGTGGGCCCCGCGGGCTGTGGGCCGCCCCGGCCGGCGGGCGGCGTCCCGCCACCCGCCGGCTGAACAGCGGGCGGCGGAGGCGGGCTCGTGAGCTTCGGAATCGCTCCGAAGGAGAGGGTCATGGTCGAGAGGTGGGCGGGATCGGGGAGGGCCTTCGGATCCGGGATGACGAGCACGGCTTCGTTGCTCGGCGTAACGTTGATCAGGGTCTTGACTTCGATGTCCATCTTCGACAGAGTCGCCTGCACGCCGGTCCCCTGCCGCGCCGCCGCCTGAACCTTGTCGACCACGCTCTTGAGGGACATCGCCAGGTCGAGCGGTGCGACCTGCTGCGGCTGCGCCGCGGTCGCGGCCGCGAGCTGGGACTTGAGCTGGGTGATCTGGGCGTCCTGTGTCGCGACCTGCTGGGTTAGGCCGGTGTTGGCGGTGGTCAGATTGGCAGCCTGGGTCTTGAGGTCGTTGGTCTGCTGGGTAAGCTGGTTGATCTGAGTGTCCTGCTGCGTAATGTGGGTTTGCAGATCGTTGAGCGTGCCGGCCGGGACGTTGGCCTTTTGCAGATCGCCCATGACCCGCTGGATGTCGACCGCCCGAAAGCCTCCGGCGCTGAACATCGCTGGCATGGGCCTCAGCCTCCGCTGATGACGCGGACGGCGCCGGTCGCGTCGTCCACCGCAACCGCGGTGGGCTTCACCGCCGGGTTGGCCGGCGCGTACTGCAGGGCGTACCAGGTGCGGGACGCCGAGTTGAAGTTGACGTCGAAGCGCAGGACGTTGCTCTGGGCGTCGGTGGGGGCCGGCGCAAGCCGGCCCGCTACCATAACCGTCAGGAACTTCGCCGCCGCGGTGCCCAGGGCGGCCGCCTGCACGTCGGCGGCCGCCATTCTCGGCGGTGCGCCGGCCTGGGGCTGCGGCACCGGCACGATCGAGAGGGTGACCTGACTCGCGGCCTGCGCGTCGTAGCTGAAGTGCGTCTGAAACGATGCGCTGATCGGCTGCGCCACGAGCCGCATCCGAAGCGGCGGTGCCGGCCCGCCTCCCCCCGACGGTTGATCCTGGGCGATCGTCAATGACAGCTTCAACTGAAGGTCGACGCGCGGCATCTGATACCACGTCGCCTGCAGCCCGCGCTGCGCCAGCACGGGGTTGCTGTCGATCGCCTCCTGCTGCTGAATCGAGTTCTGATCCATCGCCTGCTGCGCCTGGGCGATGCCCTGGCCGAGCGCGATGATGAGCGATTCGATCGGCGCGGAGAATGTCTCGACCGCGTTCGCCAGCGGGTCGTCTGCCATGGCGTCACCTCACCCCCGCGGCCTAGGGTCCCTCGACGACCTTCGGCGTCGATCCCAGCGCGTTGATCGTGACGGTCGTAGGCACCGTCGGCCTCGGCGGCGGCACCGGCCGCATCACCACGTGCACGCTGGAGGACGCGTCCACCGCGTACGAGTACGTGTTCTGCGTCCGGAAGTTGACGTGTGAGGCGAAGGCGAAGATGCCCGACTGGGTGCTGCCGTCGGTATCGGTCTGGTCGCCCTCGCGCAGCTGAATCGACAGCTTGAGGTCGATCGTGGCCTCGGTGAATTGATAGAACGTGGGCACGATGCCGGCCTGCAGCGCGGTCAGCTTGACGGTCGGAGACGGGACGCCAGACACCCGCACGCCGGTCACCTGCACCGACCGCGGGCCGCCGGCTCCGGACACATTTACGTTGACGCCGGCCGGCGTCAACACCTCCGCGATCTCCGGGATCACGTCCACCATCGTGTTCGACAGGACCACGAGGGTGTTGATGGACGCCAGGTCGAGCGCGCGCTGCCCGTCCGCGATCCCTTGGGCGATGCTGCGCACGATCTCCCCGAAACCCGCCTCCTGCAGTTCGTTGCCGACGCGCGTGAACGGCATCACGCCCTCCGTCTACGTGTCGCTGGTGGTGACGGTGACCTTGCTCGGATCGACCGCGTTCACCAGGATGAATCGCGGCATGATCCGCTTGGGCGGCGGCACCGGCTTGAGGGTCGTGCGCAGCAGGCTCGACCCGTCGACCGAGTACGAGTACTTGCTTGCCGTGGAGTAGTTGACGTGCGAGGATACCGTGGCCGAGCCGAACAGGAAGTTCGCGGAGGCGCTCACGTCGACGCCGACGTCGAGCGAGCTCGACTCCTCCGTCTTGCTCGAGATGGACATCTTTACCTCGATGATCGACTCGGTGAACTGATAAAAGGTCGGGGTGATGCCGGCCTGGAGCAGCGTCAGCGAGACCGGATCCGAGACGGTCGTCGTCGGCCGGACACCGGTCACCTCGATGCTCGTGCCCTTTGGCGTGAACGGGAACGGCTGGAGCACCTCGGTGATCTCCGGCACCCAGTTGAACGACGTCTTGGCCAGGACCATGAGCGTCTGCACCGAGGCCTTGTCGAGCGCCATCTGTCCCTTGGCGATGGCCATCGCCATGTCGAAGATCATCTTCGGGAATGGGACATTGAGTAGTTCCTGGCCAACATCCGGCACGGCAACCCCTCCCTTGGAGTACGGTGTTGACTCGCCCTACCCGGTCTTCGGCGTCTGCAACTGTCTTGTGAGATTCTCAAGAAACACGCGCTGCAGCTGTTGCGCGGCGAACCCGGACGGATCCAGCGTCACACCGCCGACGAACCCCACCCGAGGATGCTTGGCGACCACGGCGACCGCAGCGGGCGGCAGCAATACCAGCGGACCGCTCCGCGTCGCCATGAGAATGAACCCGCCACATTGCCGGACCTGCTCCTCGATGGCCCGCGCCGCCTCGCCGGTGGCCTCGTCCTTGAACGCAACGATGTACATCTGCACGTCCATCCCGGATCAGCCTCGCGCCGCGGCAGGCTCGCGTTGCCGGTCGGCGTGAAGCCGGCGCAGCCAGGCGGCCGCCTCCTCTTCGCTCGGCGCGTACCGCTCGCGGCAGACGGCGCGCGCCGACGCGGCGGCCCGGCGGAAGCGGGCCGCGTCGGTCAGCAGCATGCGGGCCCACCGCAGGGCCTCGGCCCTGTCGCGGGTAGTCAGCTCGGGCCACAAGATGCGCTGGGGCAGGCACGCGTCTGTGCCGATGCAGGGCACGCCGTACAGCGCCGCGTCGATGAGCGAGACGGCGTCGAACGCTCCGCCGACGTTCAAGAGCAGCACCGAACGGGCGAGATCGAGGCGGCACGCTTCCGGCGGGGAGCCCGGGGACCAGCCCTCGATCGACGGGAAGATCGCCGCCAGCGCGTCCAGGGTCCCGCGATCGGGACCGGCCGTGCCAATGTATCCCGGCCGGCGTGGCACTCGGACGCGCGCCACATCACACGGCGGCGGCAGCGTCGGGATCTGCACCTCCGACGAGCGTCCTCTGAGATCGGCGAGAATCGACGCTTCGAGCCTGCCGAACTGGCGCTCGACGACCTTCACCGATACCCTCGCGCCGGGCAGCTGCGGGCCGAACTGCGGGAGGAGCGTCTCGATCGGCGCCGCACGTGCCGCGGCGGGCCGGACGCGCGACCGCCGGCTGCCTATCGAGCGCAGGAGCGCGTCCCACTTGTCGACCACACCCTCCCATCCGTAGGCCGCCGCAAAGTGCCGCGACGCCACCGAACGTTCCCGCATCAGGGCGCGGTCGTCATAATATCGCCCAAGCCGTCGCGCGGCGTCTTCGACGTCGATCAAGGCGCGGCGGATGCCGAACTCGTTCTCGGTCCAGTCCTCGACGGCGATAGCCTCGCCGTGGCCCTCCACCAACTCCCGACTCGCACTGTAACCGCACGCCATCGGCACGGCGCCGGCCGCGGCCGCCTGCAGCGTGGGCAGGCCGAACCCCTCGCCGCTCGACGCGAGCAGATGCACGTCGGCGGCCTGGTAGTAGGCCGCCAGGTCGCGCAGGGGCAGGCCGCCTCCGGCGACCGTCTTGAATCCGGGCGTAAAGCGCACCTGGGACTCGAGGTGGAGGTGACGGACGTCGGCGCGCACGTCGTAGGCGTAGATGCCGGAGCGCGTAAACTCGTCGTCGGGATCCGTGTGGAGGTGCAGCAGCGCGTCGGGACGATCGGCCGCAAACCTGGCGAACACATCCAGCAGGCGCGGCAGCAGTTTGCGGGGCTGATTGCGGCTGTCGGACAGCACCACGAACCGGCCGCGCGCGCCGACTTTCGCCTTGGCCGCTTCGCGGTTCGGCGGCGGGCTGAACACCTCGAGGTCCACCCCGTGGGGAATGTACTCGCAGGAAATCCCGTAGCGGCCGACCACCCGCCGGCCATACCGGCTCATCGCGACGGGTACGTCGACCTCGCGCAGCAGCTGTACCCAGCTCGCCGGCAGGCCATCGCCCTCCGTGTCGCCGTCGATGGGAAAGTACAGGACCCAGGGCGTATCGGTCAGTTCCATCTGCCGCCGCAGGTGCGGAGACGCGAACTGCGGCAGCCACCAAACGTCGCCGAGCGCGACGACCGCGTCGGGGCGCTCCCGGATAAGCAAATAGTGCAGGGCATCGCCGCCGAGCGGATCGCTGCCGGGCGGGTGCACCCGGCAGCCGTTCCAATCGTACGACGCCTTGGTCTGCCATCCGAGAATGCTCACGCGGTAGCCGCGCCGGGCCAATCCACCACACACGAACCGGGTTACGTTGCCGAACCCGGACGGGGTATCCGGATTGTCCGAAACCCAGAGAATGTGCACTACCGCGCTCCTCCGACCGGCGGCTCTGGGTGGGGTCTGCGAAGGCCAGGGGCGCCGCCGTTTAGAGGAGGCCCGCAGTTGTTCTCTGTTACTTTACTTCTCTAAACATTCATGTAAGAAATCTCTAGTGCTGTTTGTTCATCTGCTAATTGTTCACTCATCCATCCAGTTCCTTCTGCTATACTCGTTTGCGTTGACACTCGACGTGGTCATCCCCAGTCTGCGGCGCGACTCCGTTGGGGGCGCCCTCTACAGCCTCGGCAGGGGGACGGCGGTGCCGGACCTGATCACGATCGTGAGCAATGAAGTGGCCCCCTCGCTTGTCCCGGTCGGGTTACGCGTTCGCTTGGTGCGCTTTCGGAGCGCGCGGTATCCGATCGGGACCATGGACGTCGCCCTGCGGCGAAACATCGGCATCTGGGCATCGCCCTGCTCGCACATCATCACGTTCGATGACGACCAGTTGGCTTCGCCGGATATGGTCGAGGCCGGGGCGCGGTTGTTTGAGCGGCAGGCATTCTTCTGGGGACATTACCGGTTTCTCGATTTCGCCGTCCGCCCGGTCGATGAGATTCTCCAACTGCCTGCCTCCGCGGGGCGCCCCCGTGAATTCCCGCCCAACGCCTGGCACGGATGGCAGAGTGCCTACGGCGGGCTGTTCGGCGGGGAGAAATCGATGCTCCAGGCGGCGGGCGGCTTCGACCTCGCCTACTGCGGACGGCACGCGGGCGAAGACCAGCATCTGGGACGCCGCTTGGCCGACGCAGCAGGGCACGCCGGCCGTGTCTTCGTGCACGAGCCCCCCTTTGCGTGGCACCCGACGGCGAAAGTCCCGTGGTCCGCCCCCGCCTACACGAACACGTGTGCCGGCCCGCATCAGTTCGAAGAGCACCGCCTCGGAGCCGTGTCCGTTCAGCAGTGCCGGGTGTGCCCGTACTTCCAGCCGCCGCCGGGCGACGTCCCCACCGGCGAGGTCCTGATGCGATTCGATCCGGCGGCCGTCGATGTCACCGTGGAGGATGCCGCCGCGCGCTAAAGAGCGAGTCCCACGGCCGGGTTGGCACCGTGCGACCGAAGGGGGACCCCGATGACGAATGGACTGGCGCTCGGGATCGACGTCTCAGCATATCAGCCCGCCGACGATTGGGCGGCGATACAAGCGTTCGGCGTGACCAAAGCCTACTGCAAAGCGACCGAGGGCGCACGGTGGGTCGACCAAACGTACTTCGCGCACATGAACGGCGCGCGCGGCGCCGGGATCCAACCGGGCGCGTACCATTTCTGGCGGCCCAACGATCTTCCGGACGCGCAGGCGCATTGGTTCTGCCGGCAGGCCGGGTGGAACCCGGAGTGGATGCCGCCGGTCCTCGATCTCGAGGTATTAGCGCCGGGCCAGTCGGCAGCGGATGCACTGGCGGCGATCAACGTATGGCTCGACATCGTGGGCAGTTTCGTCGGGAGACCATGTCGGATCTATACGAACGTCGCGACGTGGCAGGCGCTGGGGAACCCGACGAATTACAAGCAACACGACCTCTGGATCGCCTACCCGGTGGCGTCGGGCGGTGCGGCCACGCCTCCCGACATCGGCGGATGGGGGGCAGGGGGGTGGACCGGCTGGCAATATACGTTCGGCGGAACGGTCCCCGGCATTTCGGGAGCGGTCGATCTGACGCACTGGCGGGCCTGAGACAACCGCCGCCGAGGACCCGCCGGCTCACCAGGGAAGCAGGCCGGCGCCAACATGATTGAGGCGACGGATGGTCAAGAACACCCCGGCGGTCGTGCCCGGCGTGGCGATCCGGCTCGTGAGGCAGATCGGAACGTTGACATCCCCAGGCCGTGATGACATAATCCTGGATGCTTGCTCGGCAACGTTCCGGGGGGAGGCGGTGCGCATGGTGCTCATCCGACCACAACTCACCGTCGTCCGTCCGGACGCCGCTCCGCACTAACTCCAGCGTCTTCCACCCATAACGCGTCCGGCCGCGGATGACGCCGCGGCGGCCTCGTACTGTCGTTCGCGTTGCGGACGTGTCCTTCGTGCGCGCGCACGGCGCCGTTCAGCTCGCCCAAGGGAAAGGGTGACATCCATGTCCGCCCCGTTGCTCCAGGTGGAAAATCTCGTCAAAGACTACGGCGGCTTTCGCGCGGTCGACCGTGTATCGTTCGAGATCCCGCGGGGCCGCATCATCGGCCTCCTGGGACCCAACGGCGCCGGCAAGACCACGACCATTCACATGCTGCTCGGCATTACCACGCCGACGTCGGGCCGCATTGTCTACTTCGGCCAAGACTTTGCGGCGAACCGGCAGGCGGCTCTGCAGCGTATCAACTTCGCGTCATCGTACAACACGCTGCAAGGCCGGATCACCGTTTGGCAAAATCTGGTGGTCTTCGGCCATCTCTACGGCCTCCGGCGGCCCGACGACAAGATCCGGAAGTGGGCGGAGTATTTCGCCGTCACGCCGCTGATCAACAAGCGCTATTGGGATCTGTCCACCGGTCAGCGCACGCGCGTGAACTTGATCAAGGCGCTGCTCAACGATCCGGAGCTGATCCTGATGGACGAGCCGACCGCGGCGCTCGATCCGGACATCGCCGACAAAACCCTGACGCTGATCGAGGAGATCCGCCGCGACGCCGGCGTCTCGATCCTCTACACGAGCCACCGCATGAACGAGGTCACGCGGATCTGCGACGAGGTGATCTTCCTCGATCGCGGACGGATCTTCGCTCAGGACACACCGCTCGGGCTGACCAAGCGGATTCGTTCCGCCACGCTGCGCCTCACGATCGAGGGCGACCGCGGCACGGTGGCCGCGTTTCTCGGCGAGCGCGCGCAGCCGTTCGACTTCACGCAGGACCACACGGTCGTCATCAGCACGACGGAGCAGCAGATCCCGGACCTCATCTTCGGGCTGAGCGAGCGCGGGGTGTGGATCACCGACATCGAGGTCGAGAAGCCGACGCTCGAGGACGTCTTCTTGAAGATCGCACGGGGTGACGCCGATGTTTGAGCGGATCAAAGCGATACTCTTGCAGGAGCTCTACATCACGCGGGGCTCGCTGGAGGTGATCGTCGACTTATTTTACACGTCCCTGATCACGGTCGTGGTCTTCGGACTGGTGTCCGGGTTTCTGACCGGCGTGATGAACCCGAACACGGGCTCGTATCTCATTCTCGGGATGCTGTTGTGGGACGTGATTCGCGTGACCCAGTATTCGATCACGGTCGGCGGCCTCTGGAACATCTGGTCGCACAACCTCAGCAACATGTTTGTGGCGCCGCTGTCGCTCGTTGAGTACGTCGCGGCGCAGATGCTGTCCGGACTGCTGAAGATGCTGATGATCTTCGCGATGATCTCGGGGATGGCGGCCGTGTGGTTTCATTTCCAGATTTGGCGGGTCGGCGCGATCAACCTCGCGCTGTTCCTGGTCAACCTGACGATTTTCGCTTGGGCGCTCGGATTCGTGCTGCTCGGCGTCGTCTTCTTGATGGGGACGCGAATCCAGGCGCTCGCATGGGGCGCCGTCTTTCTGTTCCAACCGTTGACCGCGGCGTTCTTCCCGCTGCAGGTGCTGCCGCCGGCGGTGCGGACGGTGGCATACGGCATTCCACCAACGTGGGTGTTTGAGGGGGCGCGGCGCGCCCTCGCAAATCCGTCCGTCGACTGGACGGGGGCCGGCATCGCCTTCGGCGAAAACATTGTGTACCTTGGGGCTGGAATCCTCGCCTTCTATCTGATGTGGATGCGGTCGCGCGAGAGCGGGCAGTTTGCCCGCAACGATGGTTAGAAGCTGAGGGGCCGCATGACCTCGATCTTCCTGGTCCTGGCCACGTTTCTCGCGTCCTCCGTCGAAGCCGTGGAGGCGCTCACCATCGTGCTGGCGCTCGGCGTGACACGCGGCTGGCCGTCGGTCCGGCTCGGCATCCTGACGGCGGCCGCGGCCCTTGCGGCGCTCGTCGCGATCCTGGGCCCCGCGCTCCGTCTGATCCCGATCGACGCCCTGCGGCTTGTCGTCGGGTCGTTCCTGCTGGTCTTCGGCCTGCAGTGGTTGCGCAAGGCGATCCTTCGCGCGTCCGGCTTCAAAGCGCTGCACGACGAGGATCGGGCGTACCGGCAGCAGGTCCACGAGGCGCTGGCCGCGGGCGAGACACCCGGGGCCGGCGTGGACTGGTATTCGTTCGTCGTCTCGTTCAAGGGCGTCTTTCTCGAGGGCGTCGAGGTCGTCTTCATCGTGCTCACCTTCGGCGGCGGGCACGGCCATCTGCCGCTGGCCATAGGAGGAGCCGTCGCCGCGGTCGTCCTGGTCTCAGGCGCGGGCTTCGCAGCTCACCATCCGTTGACGCGCGTCCCGGAGAACCTGATGAAGTTCGCCGTCGGCCTCATGCTGACAACATTCGGCATCTTCTGGGCCGGCGAGGGCGTCGGCGTCGAGTGGCCCGGCTCGGACGCGGCGATCCTCGCGATCCTGGCGTTCATGACGCTCTTCAGCACCCTGCAGGTGAGATGGCTGAGCCGCGAGCGCGCCAAGCGGCTCGTCGTCGCCGGCACGGGCGGAGCGGAGGCCCAGTGACGTACCTCGGTTCGTTCTTCGCGTTCTGGAAAGATCTGCTGATCGGCGACGACTGGACGGTTGCCGCCGGCGTCGTCGTCGCCCTCGCGGTCACGGCCTGGCTGGTGCGCACACACGCCGGACTCCTGCCCTGGGTCTTGCTTCCGGTTGGAATCGCGATCGTGCTGACCGCATCGTTGCGTCGCGTCTGACGACGCCTCGCCGGCCGGCCGGTACATCCCGCGCGACGCCCGCGGAAATCCTCGCCCGCTTCGACGCCGAGCGGAGGCTCGAACCGCCGCCAGAGCCGGGGGTCCGGTACGAGCGTGCGGGGGACATTTTGCGGGTCATCGGCGCCTGGAACGCCATCATTCCGTGCGGGCCGCTTGCGGCCGCGACCGCGGATGCCGTCATCTCCGAGCAGGTGGCTTTTTTTCACCGGCTCGCCTCGGCGCGGGACGCACGGAGGGACGGTAACGGTGCCGCGGACCTGCCGCCCCTCGGCGACAGTCCGGAGGTGGAGTGGAAGGTTTACGGGCACGACCGACCGGCCGATCTCGGCGCGCGTCTCGCCGCGGCGGGCTTCGAATCGGACGAGCCCGAGACGCTGATGGTGTTCGATCTTCGGGGCGGCCTCCCGGACGTTCCAAACGACGGCACGATCGCACGCGGAATCGACGTCCGCCGTGTCACGGATGCGCCGGGGCTCGCCGACCTCACCGAAGCCGCCCGCGCCGCATTTGGCCGTGATCCCGCGTGGCGCGCGGAACGCATGAAGCAGTACGAACGGCAGCTGGCCGATCCGGCGGTGAGTTTCTACGTCGTACACGCGGCCGGCCGGCCGGTGGCGAGCGCGCGCGTCGATTTTCCTCGCGGCCGGTCGTTTGCGGGGCTCTGGGGCGGCGGGACCGTCCCGACCTATCGCGGCCGCGGCATCTACCGCGCGCTCGTTCGCGTCCGCGCCGAAGAGGCCCGGCGGCGCGGTTACCGCTATCTCAGGGTGGACGCACGCGAAACCAGCCGTCCGATCCTCGATCGGCTGGGGTTCATGCCGCTCGCACGCATCGTCGAGTGGCGGCTCCGTCTATGAATCTGCGGCCTCCCCGCGAATCTTGGATGCCGCCGCATCGGCGCACTCACGAAGAGTGCCGCCGGTAAGTTTTGGCAGGTTGGTAATGTTTGGTCCGGACGCGCCCTTGTGGTAGTGGCACTGGTGCCACCGATCGGTCTCAACGTTCTGCCATGAGATGTACCCGCGGCGAAGGACCCTGCGCGGCGCGGGCATCGTCCCGGTAAAACTGTAGCGAGTCCGCGGCGCCGGCGCCGGTGCGTAGAACTCCGGAGTCACGAAATCGCTGACCGTGATGCCGTGGATCGAATAGTTGCGATGCTCGCAGGGGTCGCACGCCTCGACGATATATTTGGCGATCCCGGATCCGTCGACGATCCTGCCGCCCTCCAGCTCGATCGATCGTGACGGGTACGTAAGATTGCCGCTCGGATCGACCAGCATCTCGATGATTTCGTGGCTCACCCCGATCGTCCACCGATCGTTCAGGGGCATGACCATCACCTTCGCGAACGGTCTGCGATTCTTAAAATGAAAGCCCGGGGCCTCGCCCGGTGGCAGGACGTCGACCAAGTAGACCGGCCACGTATGCGCCGGCACCCGACGGGTCGCCGGCAAGTAGCCCACCTTCGCCGTGATGCCCCAGAACTTCGGCAGATCACGCGTCACCTGAGTGTTGATCGCTGCGGCGAGGCCGCTCAGTAGATGAACGTCCACCGTACCGGTTCTATCGATGATGGCAATCTGCGCGGCCGGCATGATACGGCGCTACCATCCGTTATCGATGTGCAGCAGTATCACCCGCTTCCAACGGCTCTTGACCCGGGCCTTGTGCACGCGGACGGTGAGGACGCCGGGTTTTCGCGCCACGGAGATGCTGCCGGACTTACCCGCCTGGAGGTGAATCACGCCGCCGCGCTTCGACGGCCGGAGTTTCTGCGCGAGCCTCAAGATGGCGGTCGTGTTCGGTCCGTACTTGGGACGCTTGCGCTTTGCCGCCATACTCCCCTCCCCCCTTCTCTCTGGTGAACGACCTTATCGCCTGTTCCATCGTCCTCAGCCGTTACGAGCCAACGCATAGTCGACCGCCTGCTCCAAAGTCATGGCGGCGCCTTCTTCAATCAACTGGGAAATCATCTCATCGCCGAGGGCGGCGCGCGTGGCCTCAAGTGTGGATTCGTATTGGCTGCGGTCCGGAGTCGTCAAGGATGCGCCCAAGGCCCTGAGTAAGGTACGCGTCGCGCCAATGAGGCGGGCCGCGCGCGGGTGTTCGCGCGCCAGCCCCGCCGCTCCCGCGAGACCGGCGAGATATCCCGCGATCCCGAGCTTATGCACGAGCTGTTTTGCCGACGCGAGGCCCTCTCTGAGGAGCCGCGCGGCGCGCTCGGCGTCGCCTTCTTGGAGTGCGACATAGCCGAGGTTTCCCGTCGCGGTCGCAGCGCCCCGCTGGTCGCCGGCCTCCCGGGCGAGCGCCAGGCTTTCTTCGTACGCGGCGCGCGCGGTTCGGTAGTCACCCTCTGCGCGGGCGACTTCCCCGAGCGAGTTGAGCGAGATCGCGATGGGCCGCTTATCGCCGGCCGCGCGCCGCCGGGCCAAACTTTCGAGGAGTAGAGTCTTTGCCCGCGCGAGATCGCCCTGGTAGAATGCCACGTTGCCCAACAAGTATAAGGCTCCGCCCATTCCGGCCGCATCATCGAGGCCGCGAAAGATGGCCAGCCCTTCCGTGCCGAGATCCGCGGCGCCGGCGTAGTCACCCTGCCGCCACGCGAGAAATCCGGCCTGCCCAAGCACCTTCGCCCGAAGGGCATCGGGGACGAGGTGCCGGCGAAGCATCGTCTCGAGCCACATTCGGCCTTCGCTGAAGTCCCCGCGCACGTACCAGAACTGCCATAGCCCCAAAGCGAGACGCATTCCGGCGCCGGCGGTGCCCTCATCGGACCTGCTCCATTCGAGCGCGGCGCGCAGATTGTCGTATTCGCTCTGAAGCCGGCGCAGCCAGGCCACCTGCTCCGCGCCGCCGAGCTGGGCCTCCGCCTGCTCCGCCAACATGAGGTACCAGTCGCGGTGGCGGCTCCGAATTGACGCCGATTCGTTGGCTTCCACGAGGCGCTCGGCGCCGTATTCGCGAACGGTTTCGAGCATGCGGTAGCGGACCTGCTCTCCATGCGTTTCCATCACGACGAGCGACTTCGCGATCAGTTGTGTTAGAAGATCCAGGACGTCGGACGAGTCGATGCCTTTGCCCGCGCAGATCGCCTCACAGCCCTCCAGGGTCGAGCCACCGGCGAAGACGGCGACGCGCCTCAACAACGCCCGCTCCTTCGGAGACAGCAGATCGTAGCTCCAATCGAGTGCTCCGCGAAGCGTACGCTGGCGCGGTGCCGCGGTCCGGCTGCCGCCGGTCAGCAGGCGGAATCGTTCGTCCAGTCTCGTCGCGATCTGTCCAACGGACAGCACCGGAACGCGGGCCGCGGCCAGTTCGATGGCCAGGGGAATGCCGTCCAGGCGGCGGCAGATCGCCGCTATCGCCTGCGCGTCGTGGCTCGTCGGCGCAAACCCCGGCCGGACCGCCGCGGCACGTTCGATGAACAGCCTGGGCGCCTCGTATTCCATCAACTCGTCGAGCGGGGCCCCGTCGCCGGATGCGGGTAGGGACAGAGACGGAACGGGCCAAACAACCTCCCCGGGCACGTTGAGCGCCTCGCGACTCGTCGCCAAGACACGGACGGCGGGGCACGATCGCGTGATAATGCTCACGAAGGTCGCACAGGCAGCCGCGAGATGCTCGCAGTTGTCGAGAATAAGGAGAAGAGTCCGCGGCCGCAGATACTCGAGCAGCGTTTCCTCGAGCGTCGAAGCGGGACCGGCACGCACATTGAGCGCCGATGCCACCGTATTCAGTACGAGGCCGCCGTCGGCGAGCGCGCCGAGCTCCACAAGCCATGCGCCGTCGGGCAGCGCTTCGACCAGCTCCCGCGCGGTCTCGATCGCCAAGCGGGTTTTGCCGGAACCGCCGATACCCGTGAGCGTCAGGGTGCTCGTCGTCGACAACAGGTGCTCGATTTCTGCAAGCTCGCGATCCCGCCCCACAAAACTGGATTGCCGGGCCGGGAGATTGTTGGGAGCCGCGTCCGCCGACCGCAGCGGCGGAAAGTTATCGGGGAGATCCGGGTGCAGCGTCTGGAAGATCCTCTCCGGCTGCGGCAGATCGCGAAGGCGGTGGGAACCGAGGCCCCGCAGCACAATCGACGCCGCCGGATCTTCCTGAATCACCGTCGCGGCGGCCGCCGACAGGAGAATTTGACCGCCGTGGCCGGCCGCACAAATACGCGCGGCCCGATGCAGGTCCAGGCCGACAAGCTCACCCGCCTCCGAGGCGGGCTCGCCGGTATGGATGCCCATCCTCACGCGCGGGACGATGCCGTCGGGCCACGCGTGCTCGAGGATCGCCCGTTGCGCCGCGACGGCCGCGCGTACGGCGTCCTCGACGCGCGCGAAGGTGACGAACAGGCCGTCGCCCTGGTGCCCGATCTCTTCACCGCCTTCGCGGCGGCAGATTGTCCTGAGCAGCCGGCGGTGTTCCATGAGCACACGGGCGTAGCGTGAATCGCCTAAGCGGCGGACGAGATCGGTTGACCCTTCGATGTCGGTGAAGAGAAGCGTGATCGTCCCGGACGGCTGTCGCGACATGCTGGACCTCCGGGCGCCGGAACCAAGTCCGAACCGGTCATCGAGCGTTCGACGCATGGCCGACCGATCCTCTCGTTCGTAGCGCGAGTCACACGGCTTCGTCGCCGCCGGACGTGGCGACTTCCGATCCGGCACCACGGCACCGCTTCCCTGCGTACGAGCGCGCCGCCGCTCTCATTGTGAACAACGGGTCGGCGGCGGCAATGACGGCGTTTACATCGGCCGTGTGAAACAGCCCACAATCCGGTCACGCCCCGGGCTCCGACGGTGTGATTCGAACCGGCAGGCCGTCGCCCCAACCGTACTTGGCGCGGGCCAAGTCTTGAACTATCGTCCACTCACCGGCGTCGCGCTCTTGATCCAACGCCGCCGCCGTCGCTTCCAAGATGCGGCCGCCGACCCGCACCCTCACATGAGGCGTGTGGGCGACGTTCCTGACCCAATCGGCCCGGTCAAACCCTTCCGCGAAGATGTAGAAGCTGTGGCGGTGGACGACGAACCAGATCTCAATCTCGTGGAGACGGCCCGTCTTTCGGCCTATCGTGGTGAGGTACAGATATTGTTCGCCCTGTACCGCGTCGAGTGAGGGCATGGCCAAAGTGTCGCGTCGATCGAGGACAACGTCAAGACAGAGCCTCAGAAATGCCCGGCGCGCGTGGAGGAAAACCCGGCCGCTCTTTGCGAACAGCCATCCCATGAAAATCGGCGTCGTCTTCCCCCAGATCGAAAGCGGCACCGACCCCGGCTTCATCCGCGACTACGCGCAGACCGCGGAGTCGCTCGGCTACGACTACATCCTCATCTACGATCACGTCGTGGGCGCGAACACGGCGAGCCGGCCCAACTGGAAGGGCCCGTACACGAGCAAGAACATCTTCCACGAGCCGTTCGTGGTCTTCGGCTACATGGCCGCGTGCACCAAGAAGATCGAGCTCGTCACCGGCGTGATCATCCTCCCGCAGCGGCAGACCGTGCTCGTCGCCAAACAGGCCGCGGAGGTCGACGTGCTGACCGGCGGACGGCTCCGGCTCGGCATCGGCGTCGGCTGGAACGCCGTCGAGTTCGAGGGGCTCGGCATGAACTTCCACGACCGCGGCGCCCGTA
Organism: bacterium; assembly: GCA_035691305.1. Classification (NCBI taxonomy): domain Bacteria; species bacterium. The sequence goes on along the minus strand of DASSJF010000061.1, from coordinate 94,752 downwards.
GCGTCGAGCAGATCAAGCTGATGCGAGAGCTCTGGACCCGTGAGACGGTCACGTTCGAGGGGAAGTGGCACAAGATCACCGACGCCGGCATCAACCCGTTGCCGGTGCAGCGGCCGATTCCCATCTGGATCGGCGGCGAGTCGGAGATCGCGCTGCGCCGCGCGGCGCGGATCGCCGACGGATGGACTTCGAGCCGGCCGATCCGCCCCGCGGGCAAGCAGCCGGCCGGGGAGCCGGCCCGTGACGATCAGGTCCGGCGGCTCCGCGAGCATCTGGCGGCGTTCAAGCGCGACCCGGCGTCGTTTGGGATCGAAGGTCGCGCCGCGACGGCGGGCGGCGGGCCGGACGACTGGCGGCGTCAGATCGAAGGCTGGAAGAAGCTCGGCGCGACGCACCTTGGGGTCAACACGATGCAGGCCGGCCTCCCAAACCCGCGGGCGCACATCGACGCGATCAGGCGCTACCGGGAGGCGGCAACGAGCTAGATCATGAGAACGGAGCCGGGAAGCACGCGCGCCCCGTTGCCACCGGCTCCGGACGTGCCCGAGGCATCGAAGAGCGGTTCGGCCGTCGCCGCCGGCTTCGACCAAGAGATCCGGTTCGCCGTTGTCATGTACGGCGGGATTTCGCTGGCCATTTACATGCACGGCGTCGCGCAGGAGCTGCTTCGCATCGTGCGCGCCACGTCCGGCGCGAATCTGAACACAGACAAAGTGCCCGACGAAGTCGCGCAGATCTATCAGAAGCTCGGCACCATGGTTCGCGATCTACGGCCGTTGGCCAGGGGCGCGGCTCCGGGACAGGAGATCCCGCGACGCCGCACCCGGTTCGTGATCGATATTCTCTCGGGCACGTCGGCGGGGGGCATCAATGCCGTGTTCCTCGCCAAGGCTCTGGCACTCCGCTCGAAGGGGCTCGATGACTTGCGCCGCACGTGGCTCGACGTGGCGGACATCGACAAGATCTTCACCCGCGGCAGCGCCTTCGCCCCGACGCTGTCGTTATTGAACGGCGACTTTATGTATCAGCAGCTGCACGACGCGTTTCGCAAGATGAACACCGGCGATCATGATCCGGAGCGCGGCTACAGAGCAGTCGAGCAACTCGATCTGTTCGCCACCACGACGGACTTGAACGGAGTCTGGATACCGCTCCAGCTCGCGGACATGAGCGTTCCCGAGCCGGCCCATGCGGGATTTTTCCACTTCCGCTACGACAACATCCCGCTGTCCGGCACCGCGGCCGCCGCCAAGGTCGAGGGCCCGCTGACGAAGCCTCCGCTTCAACGCAACGACTTCGCTCCGGACCTCGACGCGATGCTGGCGTTCGCCTGCCGGTGCACGTCGTCGTTTCCGATCGCGTTTGCCCCCATGAAACTGAGCGATATTCGCCGGTCGATCGGCAACGGAGACTATCGAAAATACGCCGAGCGGTACCAGGGATTCTTCGGTTGGATCCCGCGCGACAAGCTGGTGGACATCGAGCGCCCGTTGACAACCGAGGAGCGCGAGTTGGCCGACGGAGGTTATCTGGACGACAAACCGTTCGACCACGCGATCAACGCGATGAAGTTTCGCGCGGCCCCGTTGCGCCACACTCGCAAGCTGCTGTTCATCGATCCGTTTCCCAAGAACGCCGCCGCGGCATCGGATCAGGCCCACTTCAACTTCCTAGAAAACACGATCCTGGGATCGATCACGCTGCCGCACGATCGCCCGATCCGGGATCAGATCAACCGCATCAAGGCGTCGAACCGGCTGCAAGAACGGCTGCAGGCGGTCCAGGACAGGACGATGACGCCGGATCCGCGCGTGTTGCCGATTGCGCCGGTCAGGGATCTCGCCGCCATATATGGACCGATGTATCAGGCGTACCACGCGGTACGGCTGCTTGACTGCACGGACGACCTCGCGCACACGTTCGGTGGGTTGCCGGAGGGGAGGCTCTCTGAAGACGCCCAGCTCGCCGTGCGGTATGTGGTGCAGGCCTGGCGGGACGCGACGTATGCGCCGAACCCCGTGGCGGGAAGGAAACTGGAAACCCAGTTCTTCGACGAGTTCGACTCCAATTTTCGCATGCGGCGCGCAAGACATCTATTGGAATGGGCGCAGGGCGCGGAGTTCTGGGACGATGCCCCGCAGCCGCGGAACGCGGCCTTACGCGATTTGCTCGTCATACATCTGACCCGCCTGAACCGCAAGCGCGACCAACTGGCGCTTGCGGGCCCCGACAACCCGGCGTGGAACGAACTCGCGGCGCTCGGCGGCATCGTGAACCGTAAGGCGATCGCGCGCATCCTTGAGCCGATCAACGACGACGACCGCCTGGCCCGGGCGGCGGAGATCGTGTCTCAGTCCCTCGAGGAGTTTCGCCGCGCAGCGGACGCCGTGTCACGGAACTGGAATGAATTGTTCGGCCTCAATCGCCGCGAGCTCAAAGAGTTCCTCGACAATGATCCCGACGTGGAGCGCCAGTACCGTTTCTTCGACTTTCATGACATGGTGTCGCTCCCGTTTCTTGAAGGCTCGGATGTCAGCGAGCACACCGAGACCGAGATCTATCGCATCAGCCCCGCCGACGGGATTCAACGCCCGGGCGGCGTCCGGAACAAGCTCGCCGGATATGGCGTGGACGCATTCGGCGCCTTCCTAAAGCGCGAATGGCGCCAGAACGACATCCTGTGGGGCCGGCTCGATACGTGCGAGCGTCTCGTGTCGGCCGTGCTCACGCATCCCGACGATCAGGCGCTGCGCGACGCGTTCGTGAGCGACTTGCGGAGCGCCATCATCCGGCAAGAAGCCGATCTTCGCAGTTCCGCCGATCTCGAGCCGGCGCTTCGAGCGATTCGGGACGGACGCCTGGCCGATTATTTGACCAACCGGTATACGCTGCCGCCCGATCCGCCGCCGGGCGATTCCGCGCGGCGGCTCGGGCGCGCCGCGGACATCCTCGGCCGGATGATCGAGGACGACCTGCAGGTCAAGAATCGGATCACCGGGTTGCTTCGGGGCTTCGGCAGCTTTGTTGTCCAGGCTGTCGCCTTGCTCACGCCCGGAACATTGGGCCGCGTCTTCGTAAGATACTGGCTCGAGTTACTCGCCTTGTCCGCCGCTCTCGTCCGCGCATACGCATGGCTCGCCGGCGACGGATACGCGAAGTCCCTTGGGAACGCGGGGCTGGCGCTCGTGGTGGTGCTGTGGCTCGCGTCCTGGGCCGCCGGCAGCGTCCTCGAGAGTCCGCGCCTCCCGTTTTGGGCGCGTTCGTTGAAGTGGCTCGCGGCGATCCCGCTGGTTGTGGTTCTCGCGATCGTCGTGCGCCACTGGCGCGACGTGCTCGACGTCTGGCCATGGCTGTGGCGCATGGTGGCGGGGCGATGACCGCGTTTTCCGGCTCGGTCGAGAGCCGCCTTATCGCCTGACCGCGACGACCTCGAGGTACTCCGACGGGATGATCACCGTCCCGTCCCGCGCCCGATTGTGCCGGCGGAGCAGCTCTAGCAGATCGCGCTCCAACGCATCCCGCTGCGCGGCGTCCAACGACTCAAAAGTCTTGCGGGCCGGACCGCAGAATTTGCGGCCCTCGATCCATTTCTCCTCCGACGCCGCGCGCAAATGCTGGTACCGGGATTGCACGTGAAGGGACGCCACGCCTGGGTCGAACAGCGTCCGTACGTGGTCCTCGGTGCCCCACAGGACCGGCGGCCGGAGACCCCGCGGCGGAGGCGCGTACCGCGCGTTGATGGCGAAGCTCTGGCCCATGAAGCCGCTCGGCGTCCAGGCGGTCAGCGCGACCGTGCCGCCGGGCCGGCAGACGCGGAGCAATTCCGCCGCCGCGCGCTCATGGTTCGGGGCGAAGATCACACCGACGGTCGACAGCACCACGTCGAAGGTCGCGGCGTCGAACGGGAGATCCTCGGCGTCGCCCTCGCGGAATTCGATCTCCAGCCGTTCCGCGGCCGCGCGCTCGCGGGCGCGTTCGAGGAGCGCCGGCACGAAATCGATGCCGGTGACGCGTCCGCCGCGGCGCGCCGCGGCAAGCGCGGTGTTGCCGCTGCCGGTCGCAACGTCCAGCACCGTCTGCCCGTAGTGCACGTCCGCCGACTCGCAGAGCAGCTCGCCCATGATGACGACGCCCGTGGCGGCGACAGAGAAATCGCCGGTCGCCCAGGTCTCCTGCAGCCGTTTCTTGACCGCGTCGAAGTCGATCACCGCCGCCTCACCTCTCGTGGAACCCGCGTGCCACGCGCGCCCACTTTTCCGGCTCCTCGAGCGTGAACGGCCAGTACGAGGCGACGCGATCCACCAGCCCGGCATACCGCTCGCGCAGCTGATGGCCGACCTCTTCGTAGGTGCCCTGGATCGCGATGGCGTTCAGCAGGCCGTCCGGCACCTGTCCGGCGATCTCGTTCATGCGCCCCTGCGCGACCATCTGCCGAAGCCGGTCGGCCACGTCGGCGTAGCCGAGAATCTCCAGCAGCAGCCGGTACGTCGGCGTCGAGCCGTAGAAGGCGATTCGGGCACGCGCCCGCGCCAGCGTTTCGGCCCGCTCCGCCGCGGTGTCGCCGGGAGCGATCATCACGGGAGCATATAGTTGAAGATCCTCCCGCGACCGGCCCGCCTTCGCCAGGCCCTCGGCCAGGTGGGGCAGCACGAACTCGCGGACGTACGTGACGGAGTGAATCGGGTGCAGGATGAAGCCGTCGGAGACCTCGCCGGCCAAGCGGCAGAGGACTTCGTTGACCCCGGCGATCAGAATCGGGACGGCCGGCTGAGGATTGGGGCCGGGGTTGAAGAACGGGCCCATGAGGTTCAGGTTGTAATACGTGCCCTTGACGCGGAGCGGCGCCCCCTCCTGCCACGTCCGCCAGATCGCGCGCACCGCATGAATGTACTCGCGCAGCTTGGGCGCGGGCGGATCCCAAGCCATCCCGAAACGACGCTCGATGTGCGCCCGCACCTGCGTGCCGATGCCGAGCAGAAACCGCCCGCCGGAGAGCCGCGCGAGGTCCCACGCCGTCTGCGCGGTCAGCATCGGGCTGCGCGAGAAGGCCACCGCGATGCCCGTGCCGAGCTCGAGACGTGACGTGTTGAGCGCGGCGCTCGTCAGGGCCACGAACGGATTGTGCTTCGTATCGTTGGCCCACAGCGCCGCGAATCCCGCGTCTTCGGCCGCGCGCGCGACGGCCGGGACTTCGGTCAGGGCGTCCATCGCGAGCGCGCAGTCGAGCTTCACCGGCGGGCTACTTCCAGGACATCACCCACACTTCGCGGCTCTTGGGCAGCTTGTCCCGGTCAACGGTGACGGTGTGACCGGCGTTCTTGGTCTGCCCTATCACACCGGTGAAGTTCTCCAAGGGGCCGATCGGCCAGCCGGCGTTCACCTCGGTCTTATAGTGCATCGGAATCACAACACGCGGCTGGATCTGATCGAGGACCTGTTTGGCCTGGGCCGCGTCGATCGTGAAATGGCCGCCGACCGGGATCATGACGACGTCCGGATGCCCGATCGCCGTGACCTGCGATTCGTCGAGCAGATGGCCGAGGTCGGCGAGGTGGACAATGCGCAGGCCCTCGCCTTCGATGATGAAGACGGTGTTGCGGCCGCGCTGCGAGCCCTTGGTGTCGTCGTGGTACGTCGGCACCGCCGAGACGCTGACCTTGCCGATGGGCTGCTTCACAATCTTGCGCCAGTCGCCATCCGACAAGCCCCGAACAACGTCGGGTTTGCCCTTTGCCATCGCGACGTTCGTGTGGTCGCCGTGCTCGTGGCTCACAAGAACGGCATCGGCATCCACCGACGGAATCGGGTACCCCACCTTCTCATCGAAGGGGTCGATTAAGATCTTTGTGCCGCCGCTCGTGACGAGAAAGGTCGCGTGGCCAAGATAGGTGATCTGCATTGCGCCCTCCTTTCGCGTGCTCCGGAAGACGGGGAACCTGCGGGGTGAACGGACCCGGGCGACGCGTAGCTTGGTCCGGCCTTCGATGCGGCGCGACGGGTCTCCCGCATCGCGCGGCCCGGCGAGCCATTCCGCGCAAATCGGCGATTCTCGACGGCTGCAGACGCCCGGCGGCGCATAAGGCTCATATCGTACAAATGTTCGGGTCATAGGTGGATTGCTTACCGTACATTAGTTCGATATTATCCACTCTGGAACTATGCCACGCCGGAGGTATCGGATGAAGCGCAATGGCGGTCTGACGCCGCGGCAGCAACAAATCCTGGATTATCTTGTCAAGACGATCCAGGACAAGGGGTATGCGCCGTCGGTCCGTGAGATCGGCGATGCACTCGGCCTGAGCTCGCCGTCGACCGTACATCAACACCTCACCGCGCTTGCCGAGAAGGGCTTCGTCCGCCGTCACGGTGACCGCATGCGGGCGCTCGAAGTCGTCGACAAGACACTCATCCACGACGGCGATTCTGTCCGGCTGCCGCTAGTCGGCCGCGTGTCGGCCGGGACGCCCGTGCTGGCCGACGAGCAGGTTGAGGACCGGATCGAAGTACCGCGCCGCCTCGTCGGAGACGTGCGCGACTGCTTTCTGCTACGCGTCCGTGGCGACAGCATGATCGGCGCCGGGATCATGCCGGGGGACATCGTGATCGTGCGGCGCCAGCGGGCGGCCTCGGCCGGAGACATCGTGGTCGCCGTGATGGGCGAGGACGCCACCGTGAAGCGGCTCGCGACGCTCGAGGGCACGCCGATCCTCAGGCCGGAAAACCCGGCGTACCAGCCGATTCAAGGGGAGTTCGAGATCGCCGGTCGCGTCATCGGGTTGATGCGCGCCTATCAGGGGGTACGGGGATGATGCTTCTGACGACCCGGCGCCGCACCGGGTGGCCTGCCGCCGGCCGCCGGAAGACCGGCGCGCGCGGAAGCCTCAGGCACGCTGCGACCTACCATCGCGGAGCCCCGCCGTTACGCGCCGTGCGGTCATCGGGGACGACGGCCGGGGCCGCGTGGTGGCACCGCGCGATGGACGATCAGGAACTGGTGGGCGCGAAGCTCCTCACGCTCGCGGCGCTGCTCGCGCTTACCGCGGTCCTGGAGCGGGTAGTGTAAGCATAGGAGACGGTGATGGCGATGCTGCAGCTGAACGAACCGAGGACGTCGCCGAAGCTCAAGGTAATTCATGCCTACGTCGCGGCCGCGGAGCCCGTCGACGGCCGGAGCGGCATGGGCGTCGTGTTCGTAGACTCGCGGGGACGTGTCCTCAAGCGCATCGGGCGCTCGCTGCCCGGCGTACGCTCGCACAGCCTTGCCGCGTTTCGCGGAATCCTCTACGCGCTCTGGAACTCGCGCCGCTTCGGCGTGCGCCATGTCGTCGTCCACAGCGACACGCCGGTCGTGGTGGCGCAGGTCAACGGCGACCGCGAGATCGTGAACGACTTGGTCGGCCCGTACCTCGAGGTGCGCGCGCTGCTGCACGCCTATCGCGAGGCGCGCGTGCTGGCCGACAGTTCCGCCTGGGGGCGCGAGGCTGCGGCCATCGCCACCGTCGCCCTCCAGCACAACACCGACGACGTCGTCGAGGACGATCTGCCGCTTTGGTCCGACGCGCCCGCGGCCGGTTCTTCCACTAAATAGCCCGCACCAACCTCGCGCAAGCCCGCTCCGTACACCCTGTGCTATGATCGTGGGGTGGAGGCACCGGACATGGCTCTTCGCAACCTGGAGATCGCGATGGTGCAAATGCTCGGGTTGATGATCATTTCCATTCCGCTGCCGATCGCGCAGTCAATCGGGCACTGAGTATCAGCGCCATCGAGTGAACGCCAAAGACCCGTCTCCCTTCATCGCGCAGGGCGAAGAACGCCGGGCGGCCGGCGATCTCCAGGGCGCGCTGGACGCGTTCTCGAGCGCGTGCGGCGCGGCGCCGGCGTCGGCGCACGCGCACAACAAGCTCGGCACGTGCTACGTCGACCTCGAGCGGTGGGACGACGCGTTCGCGGAGTTCTCGAAAGCGGCGCAGCTGGATCCACGCTACGCACCGGCCCACAGCAACCTCGGCAACGTCTACCGGGAGCGGGGGCGGCTCGATGAGGCGGTGGCGTGCTACCACCGCGCGATCGCGATGGATCCCGAGTACTGGGTCGCCCACCAGAACCTCGGCGTCGTTTTCAAGCAGCAGGGCCGGATCGGCGACGCGGTGCGGGAGTTCAAGGCGGCGACGCGGCTGTCGCTGCGTGCGCCGGCCCGCGGCGAGCCCGGGGCGGGCGCGCGGGCGCCGCGAGGCGGCCGGGCCGGCTGCCTCGGATCCGGAAGCGCGATGCTGATGCTCGTGCTGGCGGTGTTCGCATTGGCACGTCGATAGGCGGCGGTCGGGAATAAATCGAATCCGGGCGGGGTTCTACCCAGGCGGATGACCCTTCTCGCAACGAAAGGAGCCGCTAAATGGCGGGCAAGGCTGTCGCAGTAACGGAGAAGAGTTTCGACGCGGACGTGCTGAAGTCACAGGTTCCGGTGCTCGTCGACTTCTGGGCGACCTGGTGCGGGCCGTGCAAGATGATCGCCCCGATCGTCGAGGAGTTGGCGGGCGAGTACGAGGGCAAACTCGCGGTGCGTAAGCTCGACGTGGACGAGAACGGCACGATCGCCGCCCGGTACAGCGTCATGAGCATCCCGACGCTCGGAATCTTCCGCGGTGGGGAGCTGATCGAGCGGATCGTCGGCTACATGCCGAAGGAGCAGCTGAAGCGCCGAATCGACGCGGCGCTGACCTCCAAGGTCTAAACCCCAGACGACTCGCGTACGGCGGCCGGGCCTCCCGAGAGGCCTGGCCGCCGCGTTTTCGGGACGCCCGCGGATCGGCCGCGTCCCCGGTCCGGGCGGGCGTGACCTTCCTCGGGCCCTTGGTTTTCACGCCCTCCAGAGGCTCCCAAATGCTTGACAATATCATTGTCAACTCTATTGACAGGAGTATCAGCAACTGCTATGCTAACCGAGGACTTCAAAGAGTTCCGAAGACCAGGATCGGGTCGGATGGACACGCAGGATCGGTCGACTCGCAAGACGCCGCACGAGCAGAGGAGCGTACCGGGTGTGAAGGAACGCAGGCCCGACACGCCGGTGTACGTCATCAGCATCGCCGCAGACCTTCTCGGTTGCCATCCGCGCACGCTTCGCATCTACGAAGAGCACGGTCTCATGTCGCCGTCCAGGCGGCGCCGGATTCGTCTGTATTCCGAGCGCGACATCCAGCGCGGCCGGATGATCCGATACCTGATCGAGGAACGCGGCTTGAACCTCGCAGGGGTGCGCCTCATTCTCGAGATTCAGCAGCACTACCACGAGGAGATGACCTGGGTCTTCGACGACGACGAGTCGCCGGACGAGACGCAGGACCACGGGACGACTCAATCTGCGGCCCACAGGGCGCGCAGCAAGGGAGGGAGCTAGGCATGAGCGGTATCATTCGCTGGGACCCCTTCGCAGAGATCGGCACGCTGCGGCGGGCGATGGATCGGCTGCTCGACGACGTCGTGGTGGGGACACGTGCCCCGCGGACGCCGGACAACGGCCTGCCGGCGGCGGCGTGGGAAGCCCCGGTCGAGATGTACGAGACGGGCGACGAGGTCGTCGTGCGGGCGGAGATGCCCAACGTCGATCCGGCGAACGTGGACGTCACCGTGACCAAGGAGGCGATCACGCTGCGGGGCACGGTCCGCCGGGCAGAGGAGAAGGAGGACCGCGCGTACTACCGGCGCGAGCTGCGGTACGGTTCGTACGTCCGCACGCTGCCGCTGCCGGCCGAGGTCACGGGCGGCGAGGCGAAGGCCACGTACAAGGACGGGGTCCTGGAAGTGAAGATCCCGAAGTCGGAGCGGGCCAAGCCGACCACGGTGAAAGTGCAGGTCGCACAGTAAACGCGATGGCGGAGGGGCCGAGCCGCGGCCGCGCCGACGGGCTGCGCGCCGACACAGCGGCGCGCAGCAACGTCATCACAGCCGTAGGCCCGGTCCCGACCGGCACAGGAGGAGCAATCACATGGCAAAGGTAGTGGGGATCGATTTGGGCACCACCAACTCCGTGATCGCGGCGATCATCGGCGGCGAGCCGACGGTCATCGCCAACGCGGAGGGGAGCCGGCTCACGCCCTCGGTGGTCGCCTTTACGAAGACCGGGGAGCGGCTGGTCGGCCAGATGGCGCGCCGTCAGGCGATCCTCAATCCGGAGAACACGGTCTACTCGATCAAGCGCTTCGTGGGCCGGCGCTACAGCGAGGTCGAATCGGAGCGCCGGATCGTGTCCTACAAGGTCGAGGAGGGCAAGAACGGCGCCGCGGTCGTCAACATCCCCGCCGCCGGCAAGACCTTCACGCCCGAAGAGATCTCCGCGATGATTCTGCAGAAGCTGAAGACCGACGCGGAGGCGTACCTCGGCGAGAAGATCGAGAGCGCGGTCATCACCGTCCCGGCCTACTTCAACGACGCGCAGCGCACCGCGACGCGCAACGCCGGCGAGATCGCCGGGCTCAAGGTGCTGCGCATCATCAACGAGCCGACGGCGTCGGCGCTGGCCTACGGCCGGCAGCTCGAGGAGAAACACGCCAAGACGATCCTGGTGTTCGACCTCGGGGGCGGGACGTTCGACGTCTCGATCCTCGAGATCGGCGAGGGCGTCTACGAGGTCAAAGCCACGAACGGCGACACGCACCTCGGCGGCGACGACTTCGACGAGCGCATCGTGAACTGGCTCGCCGACGAGTTCAAGAAGCAGCAGGGCATCGACCTGCGCCAGGACCGCCAGGCGCTGCAGCGACTGCGCGAGGCGGCGGAGCGCGCGAAGATCGAGCTCAGCACCGTCGTGCAGACGTCGATCAACCTGCCGTTCATCACGGCGGACGCGACCGGCCCGAAGCACCTCGACATGACGCTGTCACGCGCCAAGTTCGACGAGCTGACGGCGGACCTGGTCGAGCGGTGCATCGGCCCGTTCAAGCAGGCGCTGTCGGATGCGAAGCTGACCGAGAAGGACCTCAACGAGGTCATCCTCGTCGGCGGGGCGACCCGGATGCCGAGCGTCCAGGAACTGGTGCGGCGGCTCACCGGGACGGAGCCCAACAAGGAGGTGCACCCGGACGAGGTGGTCGCGGTCGGCGCGGCGATCCAGGCCGGCGTGCTGGCGGGCGACGTTCGCGAGGTCGTGCTGCTCGACGTGACACCGCTCTCGCTCGGCATCGAGACGCTCGGCGGGGTGAACACGATCCTGATCCCGCGGAACACGACGATCCCGACGCGCAAGGCGGAGACGTTCAGCACCGCGGAGGACGGCCAGACGGCCGTGGACGTGCACGTGATGCAGGGCGAGCGCCAGATGGCGCGCGACAACCGGACGCTGGGCAAGTTTCAGCTCGACGGCATCGCGCCCGCGCCGCGCGGCGTGCCGCAGATCGAGGTCACATTCGACATCGACGCCAACGGCATCTTGAACGTGTCCGCGAAGGACAAAGCCACCGCGCGCGAGCAGTCGATCAAGATCACCGGCACCGGTACGCTGGACAAGGCCGAGGTGGACCGCCTCGTCAAGGACGCCGAGGCCCACGCCTCGGAGGACCAGAAGCGGCGCGAGGAGGCCGAGGTCAAGAACCGCGGCGACACGCTCGCCTACCAGACCGAGCGCATGCTCAAGGAGGTCGGCGACAAAGTACCGGCCGACGAGCGCGCCAAGGTCGAGACGGCCCTCGCGGAGCTCAAGGAGGCGGTAAAGAGCGCCGACAACGATCGCATCAAGCGCGCGACGGATACGCTGCAGCAGACGAGCTACAAGATGGGCGAAGAGATGTACAAGCGCCAGACGGCCGGGGCGGGCGCGGGGCCGGGCACGGGCGGCGCGCAGGCAGGCGGCACGGGACAGGGCGGCGATGACGTGATCGACGCCGAGTTCAAGCCGTCCGACAAGTCCTAGGCCCGAAATCCAATGATGTTCGCATGCCGCCCCTCGCGGGCGCCGCTAGGCGACTCCGCGCGGGCAAGGTCGCGAACGCAGAGGTAGATACCGATGGAACACGAGGCGCGGCGCGAGGAGCCGGCCCCCGAAGCCGCGGAGGCACGGCCGGAGTCCTCGCGCCAGAACGGCCCGGACGAGCTCGAGGGTCTTTCTATGGAAGATCTGCGGGCGCGGGCCCGAGAGGCAGGCAACGAGGCGCGGCGGAACTGGCAGCAGTTTCTCCACTCCGCCGCCGACCTCGAGAACTACAAGAAACAGGCGGCCCGCGATCGGCAGGACGCGATCGAGCGCACGCGCCGGCAGATGCTGACGCTCGTGCTCGGGGTGCTCGACAACCTCGAGCGGGCGATGGCGTTCGCGGGCGTGCCGGACGGCCCGGCGAAGTCGCTGCTCGAAGGGCTCCGGATGACCCACCGCCAGATCCTCGACCAGCTGCGGGCGATCGGCGTCCGGCCGATCGAAGCGGCGGGGGCGGCGTTCGACCCGCGCCTGCACGAGGCGGTCGCGGTGGTCCCGGCGGAGCAGTCCGCCCAAGCGGCCGGCACGGTCGCCGGCGAAGTGCTGAAGGGCTATCTCCTCAACGACGAGGTGCTGCGCCCCGCGAAAGTCGCGGTGGTCGGCGACGCGTCGAGCGCGAACGGACGCGCCGGCCCGAGCCACGAGGCCGGGCGCTAGATCCGGGCGGCGGGAACGTCGCGCCGCCGCGGAGATGACGATGGAGTTCAAGGACTACTACAAGATCCTGGACGTGCCGAGGAACGCGGACGAGAAGGCGATCCGCCAGGCGTTCCGGCGGCTCGCCCGCCAGTACCATCCCGACGTCAACAAGGACAAGGACGCCGAGTCCCGCTTCAAGGAGATCAATGAAGCGTACCAGGTCCTGAACGACAAGGAACGGCGCGCGAAGTACGATCAGGTCCTGGAGATGCGGGAGCACGGCGGCGGATGGGAAGACATCCTCCGCGGCGCGGGCGCCGGAGCCGGACGCGACGGCTCGACCTTCCGCGTCTACACGACCGGCGACCCCGGACAGTTCAGCGAGTTTTTCGAGCAGCTCTTCGGCGGGCTCGGCGGAGGCGGCTTCGGCGAGAGCGCCTTCGGGACCGCAGCGCGGCGCGGCCGCGCACGGACGCGCCCCCGCGGGGACGCGGGGATCGACATCGAGGAACTGCTCCGGCGGCAGCAGGCGGATCATGCGCCGGCGGACGTCGAAGGCACGGTCGAGATCACCCTCGAGGAAGCGTTCCGCGGGACCAAGCGCACCGTAACCCTTCCGGCGGCGGACGGACGGCCCGCCCGCTCGCTGGACATCACGATCCCGGCGGGAGTGCACAGCGGGCAGCGCGTCCGCGCGGCGGGCGCCGGCCACGGCGGGGACCTGTATCTCCGCGTCGAGGTGCTGCCGCATCCCGTCTTCGCGCGGGACGGCGACGACATCACCTGCGCGGCCGACGTGCCCGTGTGGACCGCGGCGCTCGGCGGCGAGGCGCAAGCGCCGACGCTCGGCGGGCCGGTCACGGTGACGATTCCGGCGGGGACGCGCGAAGGTCGGACGCTCCGGCTCCGCGGTCGCGGGATGCCGCACGTCCGCGGCGGCGGCGCCGGCGACGAGCTGGTGCGCGTGCGCCTGACGCTGCCGCAGCCGCTCACCGACCGCGACCGGCAGCTGTTCGAAGAGATGCGGCGGCTGCACGGCACCGCCACGCCAAACACGTAGCGAGGAACCGCCATGGCAATGCGATTCGACAAGTTCACCGAAAAGGCGCAGGAGGCGATCGTCGGCGCCCAGGCGCTGGCGCGCGAGTACAACCACGGCCAGATCGAGGCCGAGCATCTGCTGCTCGCGCTCCTCAACCAGACCGACGGCGTGCCCGCCGCGATCCTGACGCGGGTCGGCGCGAACCCCGCGGCGCTGCGCAAGACGCTCGAGCAGGCGCTCGCGCAGACGCCGAAGGTGTACGGTCAGGACGAGCCCGGGACGGGCGCGTCGCTGCGCCGGGCGCTCGAGGCCGCGCAGCAGGACGCCCAGCGCCTCACCGACGAGTACGTCAGCACCGAGCACCTGCTCCTCGGCATCGTCGCGGACCGGAACACCGGGGCCGGCCGGCTGCTCGCACAGGCGGGCGTCGACCGCGAGAAGATCTACGCCGCCCTCCAGACGATCCGCGGCGGCCAGCGGGTCACCGACCAGACGCCCGAGTCGAAGTACCAGGCGCTCGAGCGGTACGGCAAGGACCTCACCAAGATGGCCCGGGAGGGCAAGCTCGACCCGGTGATCGGCCGGGATGAGGAGATCCGCCGGGTGATTCAAGTGCTCGCGCGCCGGACGAAGAACAACCCGGTCCTGATCGGCGACCCGGGCGTCGGCAAGACCGCGATCGTGGAAGGTCTCGCCCAGCGAATCGTGCGCGGGGACGTCCCCGACACGCTCAAGAACAAGCGCGTGATCCAGCTGGACCTGGGGGCGATGATCGCCGGCGCGAAGTACCGCGGCGAGTTCGAAGACCGTCTCAAGTCCGTGCTGCGCGAGGTGACGGAGGCGGCCGGCGAGATCGTCGTGTTCATCGACGAGCTGCACACGGTCGTCGGCGCGGGCGGCGCCGAAGGCGCGATGGACGCCGGCAACATGCTGAAGCCGATGCTGGCCCGCGGGGAGCTGCACGCGATCGGCGCGACGACCCTCGACGAGTACCGCAAGCACATCGAGAAGGACCCGGCCCTCGAGCGCCGGTTCCAGCCGGTGCTCATCGAGGAGCCGAGCGTCGAGGACACGATCTCGATCTTGCGCGGCCTGAAGGAAAAGTACGAGAACCACCACCGCGTCCGGATCACGGACGCGGCGGTGATCGCGGCGGCAACGCTGTCCAAGCGCTACATCACCGAACGGTTTCTGCCCGACAAGGCGATCGACCTGATCGACGAGGCCGCGAGCCGCCTTAAGATGCAGATCGACAGCAAGCCGGCCGCGCTCGACGAGGCGGACCGGCGCATCATGCAGCTCGAGATCGAGCGGCAGGCCCTGCGCAAGGAGACCGATCCCGCCTCGCGCGAGCGGCTCCAGGGCATCGAACGGGAGATCGCGGGGCTGCGCGAGGAGAGCCAGGCCCTGCGCGCCCGCTGGGACCAGGAAAAGAAGATCATCGCCGGGCTGGGGGAGACAAAGCAGAAGATCGAGGAGACGCGCGTCCAGATCGAGCAGGCGGAGCGGGCCGCGGATCTCGAGAAGGCCGCGCGCCTTCGGTACGGCACGATGCGCGAGCTCGACGCGACGCTGAAACGGCAGGAAGACGGCCTCAGGGCGCTCGGCGAGGGCCGGCTGCTCAAGGAAGAGGTGGACGCGGAAGACATCGCCGAGGTCGTGAGCCGCTGGACCGGCGTGCCGGTGACGCGGCTCATGGAGGGCGAGATGCAGAAGCTGGTCCACCTGGAAGACCGGCTGCACGAGCGGCTGGTGGACCAGGAAGAGGCGGTGCGCGCGGTGGCGGACGCCATCCGGCGGTCGCGCGCGGGCCTCGCCGATCCGCGCCGCCCGTTGGGGTCGTTCCTGTTCCTCGGCCCGACCGGCGTCGGCAAGACCGAGCTCGCCCGGGCGCTCGCGGCGCTCTTGTTCGACAGCGAGGACGCGATGGTGCGCATCGACATGTCGGAATACATGGAGAAGCACACCACGAGCCGCCTCGTCGGCGCCCCGCCCGGATACGTCGGCTACGACGAGGGCGGGCAGCTCACGGAGGCGGTCCGCCGGCGGCCGTACCGGGTGATCCTCTTCGACGAGATCGAGAAGGCGCATCCGGACGTGTTCAACATTCTGCTCCAGCTGCTCGATGACGGGCGGCTGACCGACGGCCACGGCCGGACCGTGGACTTCCGGCAGTCGATCGTCATCATGACGAGCAACCTCGGCGGCCAGTACCTGCGCAACCTGGATCCCGAGGACATGGCGGCGTTCGAGCTGGTGCGCGTGCAGATCCAGGAGGAGCTGCGGCGCAGCTTCCGCCCGGAATTTCTCAACCGGATCGATGAGACGATCGTGTTCCGTCCGCTCAGCCGGCGCGATCTCGAGCAGATCGTCGGCCTGCAGACGGCGACGCTCGTCAAGCGGCTCGCGGATCTCAAGATCACGCTCGAGGTGACACCCGCCGCGCGCTCGTTGCTGGCGCAGGAGGGGTACAACCCCGACTACGGCGCGCGGCCGCTCAAGCGGCTGATCCAGCGCAGCATCGAGAATCCGCTCAGCCGGAAGCTGCTGGCCGGCGAGTTTCGCGAAGGCGACACCGCCGTCGCCGACGCGCAGGGGGCGGAGATCGTGCTGCGGAAGGCCACTCCGGCGCCGGCCAAGCGAGGACCTCAGACCGCTCCCGCATCCTGAGTCCTGCGGCCGGGACGGGGAGGGCCCCAGATCCTCGAAGTCATCGTCTTCATCAGCGGCGGCGTGCTGCTCGCGCTCGAAATTGTCGCGAGCCGCGTCGTCGCTCCGTACTTCGGCAACTCCGTCTACGTCTGGGGCAGTCTGATCGGGGTGTTCCTCGCGGCCCTGAGCCTCGGCTATTACCTGGGCGGGCGCATCGCGACGCGATGGCCGCAGCCGGGCCCGTTCCTGGCACTGGTGCTGGCGGGCGGCGCGGCGACGTATCCGATCCCCCACGTCGCCGGAGCCGTGCTCGCCGACATCGCCGGGCGCGACCTCGGCCCGCGGTGGGGGCCGCTGCTCGGCAGCACCGCGCTCTTTTTCGTCCCGGCGGTGCTGATGGCGACCGTGTCCCCGTACGCGGTCCGGCTCAAGGCGCGCACCGTCGAGGGTGTGGGCAACGTCGCCGGCGCGCTCTACGCGCTCAGCACTCTCGGCAGCATCGCGGGTACACTCCTCGCCGCGTTCGTCCTGATCTCGTGGCTGGGCGTCCATGCCATCATCCAGCTGCTCGGCGGGATCGAAATGGGCCTCGGTGTCGCCGGCTTCTTCTTGGTCCGCCGCGACGTAATGCGGGCCGTCGGGGCGGCCGGCGTCACGGCGCTGATCCTGTTCCTCGCCTCGGCCGTCCCGCCGGACGCTCCGGACGTCGTGTACGCGCGCGACACCGTCTACCACCGCATCACGGTGAGCGACGAGGGTGTGATCCGCTACCTCCGCCTCGATCGCTACTGGCAGAGCGCGCGCGACCGCGCGGCGCCGCTGCGCACGGTCTTCTCCTACACCGACTACCTGCATCTGCCGCTCGCGCTCATTCCGCACCCCAAGCGCGTCCTGTTCGTCGGCATGGGCGGCGGCACGGCGCCCTCGCGGTTCTTCCACGACTACCCGGACCTCGCGATCGACGTCGTCGAGATCGACCCCGCCGTCGCCGAGACCGCCAGGCAATACTTCGCCCTGCCGCGGTCGCCGCGCCTCACGGTCCACGTGCAGGACGGACGGCTGTGGCTGCGGCGCACGGCGGACCGCTACGACCTGATCGTGTTGGACGCGTACCTGATCGACACAATTCCCTTCCACCTGGCGACGCGCGAGTTCTATACCGAAGCGGCCGCGCGGCTCGCGCCGGGAGGCGCCGTCGCCGCGAACGTGATCGGGGCGCTGCGCGGGCCGCAGAGCCGGCTATTTCGCGCGATCGACAAGACCTTCGCGTCCGTGTTTCCGGCGGTCTACGTCTTTCCGGTCGACGGCGACGCCGGCGAGTCGCTCCAGAACATCATCATCGTGGGGACCGCCGGGCCGCGGCTCGGCCCCGCCGCCGTGCAAGCACGTGCCCGAGAAGCCGCCGCCTCGGGCCGCGTGACGATCGCGAGATTTGAGCAGGACGCGGCGACACTCGTCGACCGGCCGATCGGGACCGGCGACGTGCCGCTGTTGACCGACGACTTCGCGCCGACCGACGTGCTGGCCGCGCCGAGCCGCTAGGTCCCGATGCCGGTCCTCAAACTGGCCCTCGGCGACATCGTCCGCACGCGCAAGGCCCATCCCTGCGGCGGGGACCGTTGGGAGATCGTCCGCTTGGGCGCGGACATCGGGCTTCGGTGCCTGCGCTGCGACCGGAAGGTCCTGATGCCGCGCTCCAAATTGGAGCGGCGAATCAGGGAGTTCGAACGGCGCGGACCGGACGCCGCGCCCGCCGGATAAAATCGCAACCGCGTAAGAATACTCGAGGGCGTGTCTGAGGACCACCGTACTCGTGCATAAAATCGATCATGCACGGCGGCGCTCTGAGTTTGGCGGCACCGTTGCTCCCGGAATCCCCCACCCAACTTCCCCCAATGCCGGCGACGACGGCCGCCGCACCGCGGAGTCGGGCGTGAGCTCCGCGCACGACGTGACCGCGGTCTTCGCGTTGATCGCGGACAGCGCCCGCGACGTGCTCGGCGCGGACCGCTGCGGGATCTTCCTCGGCGAACCGGGCCGGGCCCCGACCCACGCCTTCTCGCGCGGCCTATCGGAGGAGTACGCCGCGGCCGCCGCGGCCATGGTCGCCGCCGGCACCGGCGCGGCGTCGACGGCGATGTCCCGCCGCGAGCCGATCGTCATCGCCGACGCGCCGCGGGACGCGCACACCGAGCCGGCCCGGCTCGCCGCGGCGAAAGCGGGCTTCCGGACGGTGGCGCTCTTCCCGCTGTTGTACCGGGACCGCGTGATCGGCGTGCTCCGCCTGTACCACGACCGCGTCCGCGCCTACACGCCGGCCGACGTCGCGCTCGGCGCCGCGTTTGCGAACCAGGCGGCGATCGCCGTCGAACACGCCCGGCTCCTCGACGACGCCGAGCGCCGCGCCCACGACCTCGCCGTCCTCAACCGCGTCATGGCGCGGATCGCCGCGGCCCTGCGGACCGAGGAGCTGTTCGACACCCTCGCCGAAGAGCTGCAGGCGACGTTGCGCTATCCGCTCGTGACGCTGTTTCTGTTGACGGAGGACGGCGCCGCGCTGCGGGTGGTCAGCCGGCGCGGGTACGGGGCCGGCCTGCCGTCTCAATTCCCGGTCGACCGGGGCGTCGCCGGCCGCGTCGCACGGACCGGCGTCGCGATGCTCGTCCCGGACGTCACCGTGGATCACGACTATGTGGCCGTGGATTCGCGGGTCAGGCAGGAGGCCTGCGTACCGATCGTCGTCGGCGACCGGGTCGCCGGCGTCATCAACGTGGAGACGACGGAAGAGGTCCTCGGGCGGTCGGATCTCGAGCTGCTGACCGCGCTCGCCAACGAAGTCGCGGCGGCGATGCGCAACGCCGCGCTGTTCTCGCAGGTGCAGGCGGCCCGCGACGAGCTGCAGGCCCTCCACGAGGCCGCCCAGACGCTCAGCGCCTCGCTGGAGATGCCGGCGGTGCTCGAGGCGCTGGTCAAGGTGACCTGCCGCCGGTTCGGCTACGACCGCAGCGCGATTCTGCTCGCGGACGACCGGGGCGATCTGGAGGTCCGCGCCGCCTGCGGTGCCGGCCACGCCCTCGGCGCCCGCATTCCGGCGTGGGAGGGCGCCGAAGGACAGGCCGGGCGCGACCGGAGCACGGTCGTGGTCACCGCGCCGGGCGCGGACGGCGAGCGGGTCGAGGCCACGGTCGCGCTGCCGCTGCTGCGCGAGGGACGGCTCATCGGCGTGTTCAGCGTCGGCACGGCGGACCCCGGCCGCCTCGACGCGCGTGCGCGCCACACGCTGACGACCCTCGCGGGCTACGCGACGGTCGCGATCGAAAACGCGCGCCTCTACGAGCAGACGCTCGCGCTGGCCGCCACGGACGGCCTGACCGGCCTCGCGAACCACCGCGCGTTCATCCAGACGCTCGACCAGGAACTCGAGCGCGCCCGGCGCTACGCGATGCCGCTGTCGGTGATCATGATCGAGGTCGACCGGTTCAAGCGCTACAATGATACCTACGGGCATCTCCGCGGCGACGACGTGCTGCGAATGGTGGCGCGCATTCTCGAGAAGGAGCACCGGAGACACATCGACTTCGTGGCGCGCTACGGAGGGGACGAGTTCATGGTGCTGCTGCCGCACACGTCGCGCGCGAACGCCGCCTACGTGGCGGAGCGCATCCGGCACGCCGTCGCGGATGCGCCGTTCATCGTCGGCCGGGAGATCACCTCGGTCACCGTCAGCCTGGGCGTCGCGGCGTTCCCGGAGGACGGGGACACGACAATCACGCTGATCGACGCCGCGGACCACCGCATGTACGCCGCCAAGCAGGGCGGCGGCAACTCCGTCACGGCCTCCGCCCCCTAGGGACCGCATCCCCGTCGATGGCCCTGGCCTGCGGCCTCGTCGGTCTGCCGAACGCGGGCAAATCGACGCTCTTTCGAGCACTGACCGCCGCTCCCGCCGAAATCGCGCCGTACCCGTTCACGACGGTCGCGCCGGGTGTCGGCGTGGTGCCGATTCCCGACCCGCGGCTGGAGGAGATCGCGCGCGTGGTGAAGCCGGACCGCCTCGTGCCGGCGACGATCGAGATCGTGGACATCGCGGGGCTGGTGCGCAACGCGCACCGCGGCGAGGGCCTCGGCAACCAGTTCCTGGGCCGCATCCGCGAAGTGGACGCGATCGTCCACGTCGTGCGGTGCTTCGGGGGGCCGGTCGCGCACGTCGAAGGCGGCGTGGATCCTGTCCGCGACATCGAGATCGTGGAGACTGAACTCATGATGGCGGACCTCGACACGGTACAGCGGGCGCGCGCGGAGATCGTGCCCCGCGCCCGGACGGGCGACCGCGCCGCGCGCGACGAGGACGCGGTCCTCGGACCGCTCGAGGCGCACCTCGCCGCGGGCCGGCCGGCGCGGACGTTCACGGGCGGCAAGGGCGCCGCGCCCGCGCTCGGACGGCTGCATCTTCTGTCGTCGCGGCCCGTGCTCTACGTCGCGAACCTCGACGAAAGCGATGTGTCGGGCGGCGACCTCGCCGGCGGGGCGTGCCTCGAGGCGGTGGCCGCGCGCGCCCGGGAGGAACGCGCCGCCGCGCTCGGCCTCTGCGCCCGTCTCGAACTGGAGCTCACCGACCTCGATCCGGCGCAGGCGGGAGAGTTCTCGAAGGAGCTCGGCCTCGCGGAGCGCGGCCTGCCGCGCCTGGCCCGGGCCTGCCTCGAACTGCTGCGCCTGCGGACGTTCTTCTCGATCGCGTCCCGCGAGGTGCGGGCGTGGACGGTTCCGGCCGGCACGCACGCGGCGGAGGCCGCCGGCCGCATCCACACCGACATGGAGCGCGGGTTCATCCGCGCGGAGGTGGTGAGCGCGGGCGACCTCGTCGCGAGCGGGTCCCTCGCCGCCGCGCGCGAGCACGGGCGTGTGCGCCTCGAAGGCCGCGCCTACGAGGTGCGGGACGGCGACGTGATCACGTTCCGGTTCGCGGCCTGAGAGGCCCTATGATATAATCGGTTGGTCTACCCAAGGCACCCTGTGCCTTCCTGCCCTGTCCCGCGCCGCCCGGCGTGTCGGCCAGGGCCGCCGGGGATCGCGGGCCGGCAGTCCATCAGGAAGGATGTGAGACGGATTGGCTAATTACGAGATTGTGGCCGTGCTGCGCCCGGACCTCGAGGACGACGCGATCGAGGCGGCGGTCGGGCGCATCCATCAGCGCATCACCGAGCAGGGCGGCACCGTTGCCAGCACCGACCGCTGGGGCAAGCGGCGGCTCGCCTACGCGGTCCAGAAGTACCGAGACGGGTACTACCTCTTTTCTGTGTTCTCGCTCGAATCGCCGCAGGTCGCCCGCCTCCGCCAGACGCTCGGCCTCAACGAAGACCTGTTGCGCTTCGTCGTCGCGGACCACCACCCGGCGCCGCCGCGTCCGGCGGCCCCCGCCGCCGCGGGGCATACGGCCGCGGCCCCTCCGGCGGCCGCGCCGGCGACGGCCCCTTCGGCATCCGCACCAGCCCCGGTCCCCGCGGCTCCCGCTTCCACCGGCAGCGAATCATCGGGGCCGGGCAGGGGAGAGAACAATGTATAACCGCATCATCCTGATCGGCCGGCTGACGAGAGATCCGGAACTCCGGTACGTGCCGAGCGGTGCGCCCGTCGCCAGCTTCACGCTTGCGGTCGACCGGCCGTTCCAGAACCAGCAGGGCAACCGGGAGACGGACTTCATCGACGTCGTCGCCTGGCGGAAGACCGCGGAGCAGGTGAGCCAGTACCTGACGAAAGGCCGAATGGTCGCCGTCGAGGGACGGCTGCAGATCCGGTCCTACGAGACGCAGGACGGACAGAAGCGCAAAGTGGCCGAGGTCGTCGCCGACGGCGTGCGGTTCCTCGACCGTGCGAAGCCGGGCGCGGGGCCCGGGGCCGCCGAGCCGGCTGCGACCCCGGCCGGCGGGGGCGACGACACCGCGCAGGGCGGCCCCGACGAGGACGTCCCGTTCTAAACCGCGCGCGACACAGGGAGGATTGGAATGCCTGAACCTAAGGACAGAGAAGCGCGGCCGCGCCGCGATTACCGGCGGCGGCCCAAGCGCAAGGTCTGTTCGTTCTGCGCCGAAAAAGCGACGTACATCGACTACAAGGAGATCAACCGCCTGCGCCGGTTCGTCACCGAGCGCGGCAAGATTCTTCCGCGGCGGGTCTCGGGCAACTGCGCGCGGCACCAGCGGGCGCTCGCCGTCGCGATCAAGCGCGCGCGCGAGCTCGCGATGCTGCCGTACACGGGAGAGTAGCGCTCTGACTTCCCGCTTTACGCGTCAGCCGACCCGCGGCCTGACCGAAGGCGCGATCCTCGCCGCGCTCACCGCGATCATCGCGGCCGTCGGCCTCATCGCGCCGCCCGTGGCGGTCCTGCTCGCGCCCCTGCCGATCATGCTGCTCGTGATCCGGTGGGGGCTGCGCATCGCGGTGCTGGCCTCCGTCATCGCCGCGGCGGCGCTGTTCCAGTTCGGCGGCCCGCTCAACGCGATCTCCGCCGTGGCGATGTTCGCCCCGCTCGGCCTCACCCTCGGCTGGGGCGTGCGCCGCGGGCTCGCGGCGCAGTGGACGATCCTCGCCGGATCCGTCTCGTTCTTCCTCGCGACGCTGGCGATGCTGGCCGCGGCGCAGGGGCTGGTGCATCAGGACGTGATGGGCGAGTTCATCACCGGCCAGGTCAAGGCGCTGCAGACGGCAATGGACGTGCAGCGCCGGCTCGGCGCGCCCGCGGCACAGATCGAGGAGATGCGCAAGCTCACCGAGATGATGCCGCAGTTCCTGCGGACCGCGCTGCCGGTCGCCCTCGCCCTCGGCGCGATCCTGTGGGCCTACCTCTGCTACAAGGTCGCGCGGTCGGTGCTCCGGCGCGTGGGCCACCCGCTGCCGGCCGTGCCGCCGATGCTGACCTGGCGGCTCTCGACGTTGCTCTCCACCGTCATGCTCTGGGGCGGCGCGCTCGCCTCGCTGGCCGCGATCCGGGCCCCGCAGCTCGGCGGGATCGCGCTGGACGCGATGCTGGTCAACCTCTTCGTCTTCGGGTTCCAAGGCACGCTCGTCGGGGTCACCTGGGCGAACCGCCGCGGCTATCCGGCGTTCATCCAGGTTCTGTTCGGCTTCATGCTGCTGGGCGCCGGCATTCTGCCGCTCCTCGGCCTCGCGATCCTCGGGATGCTGGATACGTGGTGGGACTTCCGGCGGCTGCTGCCGCGCCCCGGCGCCGCCGCGGGCGGCGCCGACGCACCGGCGCAGGCCCCGGCGGCGCAAGACGACGCCAAGGGCGCGCGACCTCGGCCGGCCTCCAAGGTGGTGCATCAGCGATGAAGGTGATTCTCTTGAAGGACGTCGCCGCGCTCGGCCACGCGGGCGACGTGCGCGAAGTCAAGGACGGCCACGCGCGCAACTATCTGCTGCCCCGGGGGCTCGCGGCACCGGCCACGGACGCGAGCCTGCGCGCGCTCGAACAGACGAAAGCGGCGGCCGGACGGCGCGAAGCGCGCCTCGGCGAAGAGTTGCACGCGCTCAAGGACAAGCTCGAGGCGCTCGTCGTCGAGGTGCGCGCCCGGGCGGGCGAGGACGGGAAGCTCTTCGGCTCGGTGACGGCCCAGGACGTCGCGGACGCGATTCAGCGGCAGGGCATCGACGTGTCCAAAAAACAAATCGAGCTCGGGGAAGCGATCAAGAACACCGGCTTCTACAAAGTGCCGGTGCGCCTGCACCCGAAGGCCACCGCTAAAGTCGAAGTCAACGTGATCGCGGCCGGCTGAGTAGACCACCGAGGCCTCGGGGGCACCATGGTGCGTCTCTGCCTGCTCGTGCTCGCTCTGGCGGTCGCCGCCCCGGCGGCCGCGGCTCCGAACCACGCCTATCTCGTCGTGCCGGGCCGCAGCGTGGGTTCCGTCGCGATCGGGATGCGGCTCGAGACGGTTGAAGGCCTGCTCGGCAGGCCGTCCAAAGTCGACCCCTCCGGACGTACCCAGTGGTATGAGTGGAAGGATCCGGAGGACCGGTTCCGTTCGATCGCTGTTGAGACGCTGCGAAATAGCGTGGTCTTGATCAGCCTCGCCCACGATCCGCGATATCGCACGCGCGAAGGACTCGGGGACGGCACGCCGCTCGCGGAGGTCGAGCGTGTACTCGGCCGGCCTTCGTCGGTGATGCGCCTCGGCGGCTTTTCGATCGTGCAGTACCGAAGAATGGGCATCGGCTTCGTAACCGACGGCTCCGGCCGGGTAACCGGCATCATCATCGCGCCCGGGGTCTGAGGGCGACGCCGAGCGCGCCTCCCGCACAACGAGTCCGGACCGAACAGTCTAGACGGTCGGCCGCGTGGGCATAGTGTACCTTCGCCGGGACATCCGGGGGGATGCCGGATGAGTGATTCATGTCCAGCGCACATCCAGGCAGCCGAGCGAACTATCGCGTCGAGAACGTCGGCCCCGCAACGGTCGTCCGCGTCTTCGACGACATCGACATCGCGAACGCCGGCGGGCTTGGGGACGCGCTGTTCGCCGAACTCGGACGCGACCGACCGCTCGTCGTAGACATCGGCGGCCTCAACTACATCGACAGCATCGGCCTGCACGTCATCCTTCGTGTCTTTCAACGCGCCGGCGTCGTCCGCGTCGACGCCGTATTGGTCGCCGCGGGGCCGAGCCTGCGCCTCGTCGAACAAGTCGGCCTGAACCGGATCGTTACGGTCGTCACGGACGTCGACGCGGCGCTCCAAGCGCTGCGGATTAAATCACGCCCCGCCGCCGGCCGCCGCTGACGGCCGCATCACCGCGGGTCCCCAGGTTATCCGGAGCCTGTGCACGAAATATGAAGCGATAATCACAGAATTTTCCTGCGCTTCCCCCAATTACCGCACAAGGACAGAACCTGCTCGCTATGGCATGTACTAGCTCGTTCATAAGGCGTAGTTCAACTGCTCACGCGGGATAGACAGAGGCGAACATATGTTCTATGATCGGTCCAGGCCCGTCGCCGGAGTCGTGGCATGAGCATCGCGCAGCAACTGGAGCGGGTTCCTCCGCAGAATCTCGAGGCCGAGCAGGGCGTCCTCGGCTCGATGTTGCTCGACAGGGACGCCATCGCCCGCGCCATCGAGGGCCTCCGCGCCGACGACTTCTACCGCGACGCGCACCGCGTCATCTTCCAGGCGATGGTGGAGTTGTTCGAGCGCGGCGAACCGGTCGACCTCATCACCGTCACCAACCGCCTCGCGGCGAACGGCAAACTGGACGACGTTGGCGGGGCGACCTACGTCGCCTCGCTCCCCAACGCCGTGCCCACCGCGGCCAACGTCGACTTCTACGCCAACATCGTCCTCGAGAAGTCGATGCTGCGCGCGTTGATCAGCGCCGGCACGCACATCGCCGCGATGGGCTACGACGGCGCGGACGACGTCGCGGCGATGATCGACCACGCCGAGAAGCTCGTCTTCGGCATCGCCTCGCGCCGCAGCGTCCAGGACTTCGAAGCGATCAAGGAAATCCTCAAACAGAGCTTCGAGAAGATCGACAAACGCTACCAGGAACAGGGCAACGTCACCGGGATCGAAACCGGGTTTTCGGATTTCGACATGCAGACCTCGGGACTGCAGCCGGCCGACATGGTCATCGTCGCCGCGAGGCCGTCGGTCGGCAAAACCACCCTGTGCTTGAATATCGCATCGCACGCCGCGGTCGCAAACAAGGTACCGGTGGCGATTTTCAGCCTCGAGACCAGCAAGGAGCAGCTCGTCGAACGTATCCTCTGTGCCGAGGCGCAGGTCGACAATACACGGCTTCGGCGCGGCTACCTTGCCGACGAGGACTGGCGCAAGCTGGCGCGGGCGATGGGCAGCCTCAGCGAGGCACCGATCTTCATCGACGATTCGGCGACGATGTCGGTCATCGAGATGCGGGCCAAGGCGCGCAAGCTGAAGGCCGAGCACGGCCTCGGGCTCATCGTCATCGA
The DNA here is from genome assembly GCA_035691305.1 of bacterium. Classification (NCBI taxonomy): domain Bacteria; species bacterium. Next base: position 68,485 of record DASSJF010000061.1, on the reverse strand, counting down.
CTACATTCAGATGATCCAGTCGTACAAGCGCACGGAGAACCGCACGCAGGAGCTCAGCGAAATCGCGCGCAGCATCAAGTCGCTGGCGAAGGAACTGGACGTTCCCATCATCGCGATCTCCCAGCTGAGCCGCGCGGTCGAAGCCTTGGGCCAGAAGAGGCCGATGCTCAGTCATTTGAGGGAATCGGGCGAGATTGAGCAAGTGTCAGACCTCGTCGTGTTCTTGTACCGCGAGGATTACTACGATCAAGAGAAGGCGCAGAAAGAGAACAAGGAAAACATCTGCGAATTGATCATCGCAAAGCACCGGAACGGGCCGATCGGGACCGTCGAGCTGTACTTTCACAAAGAGCACAGCAGATTCGCGAACTTAGAAAAACGCCGGCAGTAAAGGGGGCGGTGTAGTAACGACGGCGGTAGACTTTTTCTTATGACTTCTCCATGGCACGGTATCGTCGGAGCGCCTCGGTCAACCGGCGCAGCGCTTCGGGCGTGTACGGCTCGCATTGGAACATGATGTGTTGCACGCCGATTTCCGCGTAGCCGCGCATCGCCGCGGCGATCTCCTGCGTCGTCCCCGTCAAGGGATGGCCGAAGAAGCTCGGCTTCTTTGCCTGCAGATCGGGGAACCAGAGCCCGATGAACGCCGAGACGCCGATCGTGGCCGGATCGCGCCCGACCTCCCGGCACGCGGCTTCCATTCTGGCGAGCGGCTCCGCCATGGTTTCCGGTGGGCCCATATAACCGGCGTTCCATAGGTCGGCATACCGTGCGGTCAGCTTGAGCATACGCGGCCCTTGGGTTCCCACCAGTAACGGCGGCCCTGCCGGCCGGGGACCCCGCGGGACGTTCTCGCAGTTTCGGGCCTGATAATACCGTCCGGCGAAGTCGGCATACCCGTCACGCAGCAGCGGCACGAGAATCTGCAAGGCTTCTTCGAAGCGATCGACGCGATGATCGAAGGGCAGTCCGAACGCCCGATACTCCGGCTCGTTCCATCCCGCGCCGACACCCAGGATCAAACGCCCGTGGCTCACCTCGTCCGCGGCGGTCGCCATTTTCGCCAGAATCGCCGGATTGCGGAAGGAATTGCATAACACGAGCGTCCCGATTTCCACGCGCCGGGTCGCCTCCGCCAGCGCCGCCAGCATCGTCCAGCATTCCCAAATACCCCTGGTCGGCTCACCCGGATTCCGATATAAGAGGTGGTCGGCGAGCCAGACGCTGTCGAACCCGTCCTTCTCCGCCTGCTGCACGACAGCGCGGATCGTATCGTAGGGGCGCTTGCCGTAGCTTTCGCGGTCGTTCGCCAGGAAGACCATCAGTCCGATCTTCACCGTCGTTCACCCCCAACTGCCAGTTGCGCCCCCGGGTACCGGTGGATGGAGCGACATCCACATCCTACAACCAGCGCCGGACACCCGCCTTGTAGCTCGTGTACTCCGTACCAAAGCGGGCTTCGAGATATCGCTCCTCGCGGGGGATGACGACGAGGGACATCACGGAAATCGCCGGGACGAGCGTGATGAAGATCCACGCGTCGGCGACCCCGAGCGCGATCCCGGTCTGAAACAGCGAGAACGCGAGGTAGATGGGGTTTCGACTGAAGCGGTACGGCCCGACCTTGACGATGGCGGTGGTGGGGCGATTCCCGGCGACGGGTGTGCCCGCGGCGCGTAATGTTCGGCTCGACCAGATGAAGAGCGTGCCGGCAAGAGCCGCGATCAGGGCGCCGATCGGCACTGCCGGTCTGAAGACGAACGAGATCGGCCGGGCAAGATGCAGCGCTAAGCCCAGGGCGATCGCGATCAGATAGATGGCTGGTGGACGCGCCAGGCCGACGTTCGCGGCAAGGGGCCTGGCGTGCCGGTCCTGCGAACCCCGCCGAGTCCTCCGGACCGTGACACGGCCCCCTTTCCAGCCTACGTCATGCCGCCATCGCTACGACGAACTTGGGCTGTGCATCAGCGTCGGCTCGATCTTCGTGGCCGCGCGAGGCGGCGGCCGGTCCGGCGCACCACGTCGACCAGCGCGGCGAGGTCCGCCTCCGTCGTCGCGTAGTGGAGGATGCAGGCGCGGAGCGCAAACCGGCCCCGCAGGACGGCGTTCGTCAAGAACGCCTCGCCGCCGGCCTGCACCTCCTGCATGATCGCCTTGTTGAGGTCGTCGAGCCCGCCGTCGCCGCCCCGGCGGCCGTCCGGCGCGTACCGGAAGCAGACGATCGACAGCGTGACCGGTGCCATCAACTCCAGGTCCGGCGCGGCGTTCACCATCTCGCCGAGCCGCCGGGCAAGCGCGATGTGGCGCGCGACATGCATCGCCGCGCCGCGGCGACCGAGGTGCGCGAGCGTCATCCACAGCTTCAGCGCGCGAAATCCGCGCGTCTGCTGGAAACCGTACTCGGAGTACCAGGGCAGACCGCCGAAGCCTTTGCCTTCCTCGGTCTGCAGGTACGGCGGCACCAGACTGAACGTCTCGCGCAGCAGGCGCGCGTCGCGGACGAAGGCACAGCCGCACTCCACCGGCACCGAGAGCCACTTGTGCGGATCGACCGCGAGCGAATCCGCCCGCGCCATGCCCGCGTACCGGCCGGCGGCCGACGGATCGAGCACGCCCGGGGCGCCGTACGCGCCGTCGACGTGGTACCAGAGCCGCTCCGCGCGGCAGATATCGGCGATCGCCTCCAGCGGGTCGATCGCGCCCGTGTTGACCGTGCCCGCGCTCGCGCACACGCAGAACGGCACGCGCCCCGCCTCGCGGTCCTCCGCGATCGCCTCCCGCAGCGCGCCGGCGTCGAGCCGCCACGCCGCGTCGACCGGAACCGTGCGGATCGCCTCCGCGCCGAGCCCGAGCAGCTCGGCCGACTTGCGCAGGCAGCTGTGCCCCTCTTCGGACATGTACAGCACGAGGCGGGGCCGCCCAACGAGCCCCTCCCGGCGCACGTCGCCCCCGAGCGCCGCCACCGCGCGCTGACGGGCCGCGGCGAGGCAGGTCAGCGACGCCATCGAGCCGCCGCTCACGAGCAGGCCCGTCCCGCCCTCGAGCGGATACCCGAGCAGGGCGGCGAGCCACCGGACCGCGCAGCGTTCGAGATAGATCGCGGCGTGGTCCCCGCCCGCGCAGCTCGGGTTTATCGCCGCGGCGAGCAGCTCGCCCAGCACCGCGACCGGCGCCGGCGGCGCGTTGACCCACCCGAAGAAGCGCGGGTGGCCGTTGCCCATCGGATGGGGCAGCACGGATTCCTGAAGCCGGCGAAGCGCCGCTTCGGGGGAGAGGCCGTCGTCAGGGAGCGGCTGCTCGAGCAGGGCGCGGCGCTGCTCGACGGTCATCGGCCGGTACACCGGCCTGTCGCGAGCGCCGGCGAGGTACTCCGCCACCAGGTCGACCGCGCGGTGGCCGAGGCGCCGGAACTCCGCGGGGCTCATCGCGAGCGTCCGCGGCTCGTCGCGGGGCGCGGCGCCGCCGCGTCCGGTATCGACCGCGGCCGCCGATCGCACCTTGACACGAGCACGGCGGCGGCGGGTCATCGACGGGGCCCGCGCCGCCGCTGGCCGGAGAGATGGCCGGCGCGCCTCGGATCTCCCGCCAGGTCCATCGCGAGGTAGTAGACGCACGGCACGCGACCAGGGTTGGCAAACTCGTGCCGGCAGTTTCCATCGTAGTAGATGCTGTCGCCGGGACGAAGTGTATACGGTGTTCCGCCGATGGTGAGCCGCAACGCGCCCTGCTCGACGGCGACGTATTCGCGGGACCCCGGCGCATGCGGGGAAAATTCGCCCGCGTTGACACCGGGACCGATCGTCGTGCGCATGAACTCGAACTCGACGCCTCGAAGCACGGGCGAAAGAATCCGGCGTTCCCAGCCGGACGGATCTCGCGCCACGTCCTGATCCTCGCGGCGCAACAGCACGACGTCGCGCGTCTGCGGCTCGCCGAGCAGCCGGGCGATGCTTGTGCCGAGGCCCGTCGCGATGCGGTCGAGGACGAGGACCGTCGGTACCTTCTGCCCCCGTTCGACGCCCGACAACATGCTTCGGCTCACACCGGCGCGTCCGGCGAGATCGGCGAGCGACAGCTCACGCCGTTGACGTTCCTCGCGAATCCGGATGCCAAGGTCGAGGATGTTGACACCGGTTACCGGACGAACGGCGACCGCCATGGCGTCGATTGGAGCTATTCCACTATAGAGGAATACGTTCCTCTATAGAGAACCGAGGCGTCTGTCGGCCTTCGGCGCATTCCTCAACGCGCGGTCGCCTTCAGCGTTCCCGAATCGGCGCCGCACGCCCCGCTCGGCGCGACGTCGTAATGACCGGACAGAGATCGAGGCGCGCCGGTCGAAATGGCCACTGTGGCTGTAAGCCGGACCGCGCCGTCTGCCGCCTTGGCGGTGAGGAGATACTCGCGCCCGCGGTAGTAAGTGCCGGACGCCTTCAATCCGCCCACACATCGGTCTCCGCCGAATTCCAACGTCCCAACGATTTCCGCGCCTCCCCACCACGCGGGCTTTCTCGACAACGTGGCGGAGAAATGTCCGTTGGCCGGGAATTGAGCGCTCTTCCAGGTCCCAACCCAGCGGCCGGCGAGACCGGCGGGGGCCGCCGTCGCGGGAGTAGCCCCCGCAAATCCAGGCAGCACGGCCGCGGCGAGACCCGCTCCAACCCGCCACCCCCCGAGAAAAAGCGCAAACTCTATCAGGACGAACGTCACGACCAGCCGACGCGGCCTTCTTGCCTTGGGATTCCCCATGCATTCAGGGTAGCAAGTGATTGGTGGCGTTTGTCACGTCGGCAGAGCTCCGCTCGTCATGGTGGTGACGACACGCGAAAGGAGCAGATGATGCGGGTTTTCGTTGTGGGAGCAAGCGGTGCAATCGGTACTCGACTCGTCCCTCAATTGACCGCTCGAGGCCACGAGGTGATCGGCACCTTCCGATCGCCGGGGCACGCCGAACGTGTGCGCGCGCTCGGCGCGGAGCCGATCCGGCTTGATCTGCTCGACGCCGGCGCCGTGCGCAAGGCGGTGCTCGAGGCCAAACCCGAGGCGATCGTCCACGAGGCGACCGCGCTGACGAACCTGCGCGACTTCAAGCACTTCGACCGCAGTTTCGCGCAGACCAATCGGCTGCGAACCGAAGGCACCGACGCGCTCCTGGCCGCCGCGCGCGCGGCCGGCGTTCGGCGGTTCGTCGCCCAGAGCTTCGCCAGCATGCGGTACGCGCGCGAGGGCGGGCCCGTCAAAACCGAGGACGATCCGCTCGACCCCACGCCCGTGGCGGCGATGCGGGAAACCGCCGCCGCGATGCGCCGCCTGGACGAGACCGTCACGGGCGCGGGTGGGATCGCCCTTCGCTACGGCGGCTTCTACGGCGCGCCGAACGATGGAATGCTCGAGGCGGTGCGCAAAGGGAGGTTCCCAATCGTCGGCGACGGCGGCGGGATCTTCTCGTTCATCCACCTCGAGGACGCCGCGGCGGCGACCGTGCTCGCGCTCGAACGCGGCCGCGCCGGCATCTACCACGTCGTTGACGACGAGCCGGCGCCGATGCGCGAGTGGCTCCCGGTGCTCGCGAGCGTGCTCGGGGCCAAGCCCCCCCGCCGTGTCTCCCCCTGGCTTGCACGGCTGTTCGCGGGCGAAGCCATGGTCGTGATGGCCACCGGGTCCCGCGGTGCCTCGAACGCGAAGGCGAAGCGCGAGCTCGGTTGGACGCTGCGCTACCCGAGCTGGCGGGAAGGCTTCGTGGCCGCCTTCGCGCCGGCGGGCCGAAGGGCGGATGCGGGACTCGTCGCAAGTTAGCGCGCTCCGCGGGCGGCCGGCGATCGCGCGCCCGCCAAGCGCCGCCGATAACGTGGCCGGCTTCTACGTCGTGCTCCACACGCCGTGAAGCTAGCGGGCTCGCCTGCCGTTGGTTCGCCGGCGATCCGGCTTGTTCGCGCCCCGGAGATTGAGGGCCACCGCGGCGCGGATAAGAGCCTTCAAGGCCCCCTCATTGAGCTTGTCCCCTTCGTGGATGTCGATGGCGCGCCGAACACCGCCCTCCAGGCTGGAGTTGAATAAACGTGAAGGATCATTCAACGCCGCCCCCCTGAAGAACGTCAGCTTGACCGCGTGCTTGTAGGTCTCGCCCGTACAAATACCGCCGTTATGGGACCAGACCGGGATCCCAGGGTTCGTGGGTTTCACCCATTTCCACTCCTCGACGATCTCGGGGGCCGCCTCATGGATCAGCTCGCGCACTTTTGCGAGCGTCTTCCCGCGCCAGTCCCCCAGCGTCTTGATCCTTTCGTCGATTTGTGCCGAGGCGGATTTCATGGGTTCTTCCCTCCACGCATCAGGCTACGGGGCGTGCGTCGAGCTCGGCCTGAAAGGTGACTCGATCGACCACGGCTCGGCGCACCCCGGGCAGAGTGCCGAACCCGGTACTGTATCTCCCCAAGTTCGCGATCACGCCTCGCAAGGATAGGGGCGGGTTCCCCTGGAATCGAGAGCCGACCCCAGACGCCCGCAACCCGCCGCCTTCCCTGGGCCCGGGAAACAGAGGAGGAATGGGATGCCTCGTGTTCTCAGAGCCGTGACCGCGGTCCTCGTGATTGCCGTCGGCGTCGCCGCCGCCTACGGCACCGTCTTCTCGAGTCCCGGGACGCCCCTGACGGTGAACGACTACGTCGGCGGGATTACCAGCAGTGCGCCTCAGGACTTTGCCGCGGACGCGGAGGGAATCTTCGCCAAGCACAACCTCAGGGTGAACTTCGTAATCCTGGAGGGCACCTCCCAGGCCGTCCAGGCCGTCGCGGCCGACCGGACGGGCCGCGCCTTCGTGCAGGGAGATATCCTGGACGAGATGCTGCTGGCCGACAAGAACCCCAGCGCGCCCCCGCTCATCGGCATCGCCGGGAACGAGCCGAGGAATCCGGTGGCCCTGATCTTCTTGCAGTCGAGCGGCATTAAGTCCCCCCGCGACCTGGCCGGCAAGACGATCGGGGTCCCGACCGGCAGCCTGTCCGAACAGTACCTCGACATCTTCCTCCAGAAGCAGGGGATCGCCAAGGACAAGGTGAGGATTCAGAACATCGGCTTCGGCGCGCTCCATCCGGCGCTGATGCAGAAGCGGGTCGACGCCATCTGCGAGTTCGCGCGGGGCCTGGCCAGCCTCGACATCGTCGCGAAGCAGCAGGGCCAGCAGATCGGATCGTTCCTGTTCGGCGATTACCACATGCCTTCGCCGCTGGGCGCCGTGGTGGTCCAGAAGGGCCTCGTGGACAGGAATCCGGGGACCGCGGGGGCGATCGCCGCCGCGCTCAACGAAGGGCTTTACTTGTGCGTGGTCAAGCCGGATCAATGCATCAAAGACTTCATCGCCAAGAATCCGGGCCGTGACTACGATCAGACGCTGGCGGAGTGGAAGGTCGCGCTCAAGGCGCAGTACGGGCTGGACGCCGGGACGGTCCGGAAGATGAAGCCGCTCCAGCTGGGGTGGTTCGATCCACAGCTCGTCGCGGCGACGCTTCCGGAGCTCAAGGCGATGTTCAAGATCGAGAAGGCCTTCAGCCCGACAACCCTCTACACGAACCGGTTCGCCGAGCACCCGTAGCGGGCCTGGGGCGTGGCGCCGATCGGCAGCCCGAGAAAACTTGGCCTGCCGGGGCTGGCCGACTACGGCCTGCCGATTCTCTCTTTCGTCGCCGGCATCGTCCTGTGGCAGCTCGTGGTGCAGCTGTTGCGAATCCCGGCGTACCTGTTCCCGTCGCCCTTGGCGATCGCGCAAGTCTTCTTCACCGGCCACGTCAACTGGCTGCAGCAGACGCTGATCACCCTGAACGAGGCCGTCACGGGCTCCGTAATCGGCATCGTCGTGGGTTTTGCGATCGCCCTCGTGATCACGCTCTCGCCGATCCTGAGCAAGATCCTCATGCCGTACATCGTGGCGCTTCAGGTACTGCCGAAGGTGGCGATCGCGCCGATCATCTACATACTGCTGGGCTTCACCAACACGTCGAGGATCCTGCTGATCGTGATCCTCACGTTCTTTCCGATCGTCATCAACGTGAGCACCGGCCTGACCGACGTCGATCGCAACCTGATCTACCTCCTGCAGTCGCTCCGCGCCGGCAGGGCGACGATCTTCTACAAGGTGCGGCTCCCCAATTCCCTTCCGTACTTCTTCGACGGACTGAAGATCGGCGTGTCGGGCGCCCTGGTCGGCGCGATCGTCGCGGAGTTCGTCAGCTCCAACGCGGGCCTCGGCTTCCTCATTCTGAACTCGCAGTATACGTTCAACACCGTGGCGGCGTTCGGCGCGTTCACCATCCTGACGGCGCTGGGCCTGCTGCTGTACGGCATCGTCGTGGTGCTCGCGCGGCAGCTCATGCCGTGGTACCGGTCGAGTTAGGACATGAACTCCGTCGTCGTCCTGGAGCACGTCAGCAAACACTACACGACCGTCAAGGGGAACGAGGTCCAGGCGGTCAAGGACGTCTCCCTGTCGGTGCGCACGGGCGAGACCGTCGCGATTGTCGGACCGAGCGGGTGCGGTAAGAGCACGCTCCTCCGCCTGATCGCGGGGGTCGAGCAGCCCGGAAGCGGGAGCATCCGCCGGGAGACGGCCGGCGGGCAGTTCGTCGTCGGGTACGTCTTCCAGGATTCGAGCCTGATGCGGTGGAGGACCGTCTACGACAACGTCAAGCTGCCGCTGGAGGTCGTCAAGAAACAGGATTTGGGGACCGTCGACCGGCTGATCGGCATGGTCGGCATGAAGGGGTTCGAGCGGAGTTATCCGATCGAACTGTCCGGCGGCATGCAGCGGCGGGTCTCGATCGCGCGCGCCTTCGTGCACGAGCCGTCGATCGCCCTGATGGACGAGCCGTTTACCGGCGTAGACGAACTGACCAAAGAGGCCCTGCAGACCGAGCTGGGCACCCTGATCCGAACGCTCCGCGCCACCGCCCTGCTCGTGACCCACGACATCGAGGAAGCGGTTTTCCTCTCCGATCGGATCCTCGTCATGTCGCCCAGGCCGGGCGAGATCGTCGAAGAAGTGCCGGTGCGCCTGCCGCCCGCCAGAGATCCGGCGATGCGCTCCCACGTCGAATTCGTCGCCGCGGCCAACAAGGTCCGCGCGAAACTCCTGGAGATGCATGCGATGCGGGTCGACGCGGCTACCTGAACCTCGGCATCACTTTTTCGGCGAACGGCACGATCACTTTCTCGTGCTCCACCTCGGACCGCGGAGCGGAAAAGCACCGCAACCAGATCTCGTCGATGCCGAAGGACCTGATCTCTTCGATTTTTTTGATGCAATCCTCGGCCGTGCCCGCGACCGAGAACCGCTTGATGACCTCGTCGGTGAGATACCGCCGGTCCCGGTACGCCGCCTCCAGCCCCGCCCGTCCCCGCTCCCGGCACTGCACGAGGAAGGGCGGCAGGGCTTCGTCAAAGCCCTCGAGGATGGCGGGGTAGGCCTCCGGGGAGGTATTCACCAGCGCCTGCGTTACGAACGGCCTGACGTTCTCCACGGCCTGCCGTCCGTCGTCGGAGATCGAGGTGTAGACCCACGAAATCAGCCGGACGTCCTCCAGGCGCCGGCGCGCCTTCCAGGCTCCGGCCCGCACCCGCTCGATCGCGAACGCCAGCTGCGCCTTCGACACGTAGGTCGCGATGATCGCGCCGTCCGCGATCTCGCCCGCGAGCTCGAGGTTCAGCGGACTTCTGCTCGCGATGAGAATCGGGATGTCCGGCCGCACTTCAAACCGCAGGCGGGCGTTGGTGAGCTTGAACAGCCGGCCGTCGAAGTTGACCGCTTCACCGCTGAACAGCCCCCGCACCATGGTGATCGTTTCGCGGAGGGCCTCGTTGACATGCTTCCGCTCGAGGTGCATCTCCGCGAATCCGGATCCGCCGGCGCCCAGGGCAAGGAGGGCCCGCCCGCCCGAAAGTTCGTCGAGGCTCGCGACGGCGGTGGCGAGCATCGCCGGGATCCGGCAGTACGGATCGGACACGCACGGTCCGAGCTTGATCGTCGTGGTGCTCAGAGCGTCGGCGGCGAGCGTCACGAAGACGTCCTTCTCACCCGAAAATCGCTGATCGGCGTGGACGAAGTGTTCGAAGCCGAGTTCCTCGGCCAGTCTCGCCACCGAAACGACTTTCTTCAGCGGCTCCACCGGCGCCATGCCGAGTCCAAACCTGACCATCGGACTAGGCGAGGCTGAGGCGCATCTTCCCCATGCCTTCGCGACGCATCCGCGGGGCCTCGTGCGCGAGGGCGTCGATCCCCTCGGTGATCCTCCCGACGAGATTCGTCGCGAGCGGGCCGTCGATGCCCCGTACCGCGCTGTCACGCTCGTAGATGAAGCCGATGACGAGCACGTCGCGGACGTGCCTGGGCCACTCGGGTTCGACGAAGATGGCCGGTTTGTAGTACAGGAACAGATCACCGACGGTCTGGTAGATCGTCTGATTCTCTTCCGGGACGCGGCCGGGAGTATCGAGCACGGCGTAAACTTCGCGGCCGTTCTCCATGCTGTGGATCGCCTGCGCCTCGATCGGAAGCATCTTCTTGAGCCATTTCGCGCTCTCGGGCGCGTCCTGCTCGGCCAGTTCCGCGAACGCCTCGACGCTTCCCAGCGTGATTTTCACCCGCGTCATTGGTCGAGTCTCCTCACGACGAGCTTCTGCAGGCCGTGATGGCGGATCGCTTCGCACTTCCGCGCGAAGGCCTTGGGGATGTCGATGAACGCGGCGAAGAGCGTGGAAACTTGAAGGATCGAGTCCCGGCCGCTGCGCGCCGGGTCGTCCGCGGCCCGGCCTCCGGCGGCGGGGTCGCCGTAGAAGATGGCGAGCTCGGACAGCTCCCGCTGGAACTCCGCGCTGTAGGCCAGCTGCTTGCCGCGCGACATCCGGGGGGATCGCCAGAAGTACACGATGTCACCGGGTGCGGTGGTGCCGCGCCGGGCCGGCCCTTCGGGGGGCAGTCGAAGGATCTTCTCGCCGTGAAGATGCAGCATGATCTCGCGGCTCGACCAGTTGGCGTGGATCGCCATCCCTTCCAGCGGCAGCGCGTTCCAGACGGCGTCGCAGGTCTTCGGCACGACGTCGTCGTGCATCTCGGCGACGGCGCTCGTTCCGCTCAACTCGAAGAGCAGCTTCCTCATCCCGGTCACCCCAATTTCTCGATGAGGAGGTCTTTTTGGCCGCGGTAGATCATGTCTTCGCACGCCTCCGCGAAGCCTTCCAGACCGGCGGAGATGTTCGCAAAGAGGTTGACGGCTTCCGGGCCCCGCGGCCCCTGCGGCCGCGTGTCCCGGTCGTAGACGATGCCGATCTCCGCCGATTCGGCTCGCCCGTAGGGCGAGCCCCGGAAGTAGTGCGCGGGCCTGTAGTAATAGAAGATGTCGCCCGGAACGGGCAGGTAGGTGAGGACGTTTTCGGGCGGCAGCACGAACTTGTTGTCGAGGTGGGCCAACACCAGATGCCCGGACCAAATGTCGTGAATCGCCTTCACGCGCAGCGGCAAGAGGCGCCAGATCGCCTCGCAGGTGTCGGGGCAGTCCTCGTCGAGAAGGTCGGCGATCGCGGAGATGTCGTCGCCCGGCAAAGAGATCCGGATTTTACGTGACAGACGCACTCCCCCTGTGTTCGGCGCGGTAGCGAGGGTCTTTCGAGTCTTCTCTCCCGCCCGCCGGACTCCCCGCTGCCGGCGACTCGGCCGCTATCGCAGGAACCGGCGCAGCTCCGGTCCCTTGCCCGGCTTCGCTTCGCACCGATTGACGCGTGTGATGCTCATGTTCCGCGCCCGCCGTGCCGGCGTCTTGTTACAAAGACGTGCCACGTGACCGCGTCCCAGGCATTATGGATCCCGATGAACAACAACACCAGCACCGCCGTCGCGACGCCGAACGGGGCCTCGCGGACGTGAGCGCCGGCCGCGTACGCCGATGCGGTCAGCAACGCGTAGGCGACAATAGGAAGCACGGCATGGAACGCCCAGTCCTCATAGTCCGGGCGATATGACGTCTGCGCCCGCATGCGCCGGCACACGATGCCGGAATAGCCAAGCCCACCGAGGCCGACGAGTCCCAAGAACAGCGCCGCGGCGCCGCTCCCCGGCCACGGAGCGCTCAAACCGGCCGAGAGCAGCAGCGCGGCCGCGAAGTGCATGATGGTCGGTGTCGCAAACGCGCTGCCGGCCTGCGCCGACGCGACCGGCGTGTCGGCAATGAGCGTCATGACGACGAACTGCAATCCGATCAGCGCGCCGGCGGCCGACCCGACGATGACATAGAAGTTGTCCCAGCCCGCGAAGGGTCCCATCCCATCACCGATCAGGGACGTTCAGCGCGGGCGCGCGCGATCACCTCTTCCATGCGGTAACCGAAGATCTGCGGCGCGCCGATGCCGGCCGCCGACAGCCGGCTGTTCAGCTGGCTGCGGTGATGAATCTCGTGCTCCGCCATGCCCATCAGCAGGCGCCAGACCCGGACCTCTCGGCCTTCGAGATCCCGAACCCGGTCCCGCAGCCGCGCATCGGGCAACGCCAGAAGCCGAGGCATCTGCTCCCGGTGAGTGGCGGCCAAGAGCTCGCGAGACGCCTCGAGGTCGAGCCTCGGTCCGGGGTCGAGCGCGTCCGTCCAGCGGTCTTCAGCCACTTTGACCACGAAGAACCGTTCGGCGCCGGCGAGATGCCGGATGATGGTGCCGCAGTCGAGTGCGCCCGGCCGGGGCGCCCAGTCGAGGATCCCAGGCGTGACGCGGTCCACCGCGGCGAGCGTTCGGCGGCGGACACCCTCGAAGTACCGAACGAACTCCGGGATCGACGTCAGCACGACGCCGCTCCTACTCTTCGATCGCGCCGCCGATGCGGCGCAGATGATCGCGAAAGGTAACGGACGGAGTCACCGCGCGCCGATCGAGGAACTCCCGAAACCGCAGCTGCGCGCGCAGCGACGAGCCGCGGCGCATCTTCTCCGACTGGACGCGCTCGGTGTCCCGAATCGACCGGGCGAGGACCGCGATCTCTTGCGCCCTCGCCGCGGGCACGAAGACGATACCGTTCGCGTCGCCGACCGCGACGTCGGCGGCGCCCACGGTCCATGGACCGACGCGGGCCGACCGCAGAGCATCGGCTTCACGCGGGTCCAGCCGCAGCGGGCCCGTCGGGCACCCGCCGAGGCTGAAGAGCGGCAGTTCGATTTCCAGGAGTTCGGGCGTGTCGCGGTGCAGGCCCCAGATGACGATCCCCGCGAGTCCCGCCTGCTTCGCTTCCAGAACGATCAGATCGCCGACGCACGCCTCGTCCAGGCGGCCGGCGTTGTCGATCACCATCATCTCGCCCGGGGACGTCTCTTCCAACGCTTCGAGGAAGATATCGACGCTGCCGTAGTGGCGGACGGGGCGCACCGGGCCGGCCGCCCGCTTCGCCGGATCGAGCGCACGAACGCCGGCGGGGGCGCAGCGCACTTCCACGCCGGTGCGGAGGCACGCGTCGGCGACGTGCGGCGTGGTCAGATCTCGGAAGAGGGCGGCCGTTGCCGTGGCGTCCATGGTTCCTCCCCGTCAGCGCAGAATGAGCACAATCGAGAGCACGAGTAGCGCGGCCATCGCGCCGTTGAACAGGCGCCGGCGGCCCGGGCTGTGGAGCAGGCGATGCACCGCGGCGCCGAAGGCCAGCCACGGGAAGCAGCTCGGCAGGGCGGCCGAGACGAAGAGCGCGCTCAGCAGCGCCGCCTGTGCGACGGGACTGCCGGCGCCGGCCGTCATGAACGTGCCCGCGGCGCTCGCGCTGACCAGCCACGCTTTGGGATTCACCCATTGAAAGACGGCCGCGTCCAGGTAACCGAGCGGCCGTCCGCCGGGCGCCGCGTCGATGCCGCCCGACGCCGTGGCAATCTTCCACGCGAGCCAGAGCAGCACCGCCGCGCCGCCCCAACGGAGGGCCTGAAGCACGGCCGGATGTCCCAGCACCAGGCTGCCGAGCCCGGCCAACACGCCGAACAGCATAAGCCCCATGCCGGTCGTCTGGCCGAGGAGACACGGGAGCCCTCGCCGCACGCCGACCTGTGCGCCGGTCGCCGTCAACATCACGTTGCTGGGGCCGGGCGTGCCGGCGGCGGCCACGGCGAAGAGCAGGAACGCCACCGCCTGGCCGGTAGTCATTGAACGCGGCCCTTAGGGAACCGTGGGAGAATCGTCGCCATGCGTTTCAAGCACACCACATCGGCCGGCGAAGGTCTTGAACGATCGTGCCGGGAGCCGGGACGGCAATGGATCGCAAGCGCCGGCCCGCTCGACGGGGTCGAGCTCTTCCGGGCGTCCTTCGCCGGCGAGCGCTACCGGAAGCACCGCCACGCCACGTACGCGATCGGGCTCACCGACTTCGGGCTACAGGTCTTCGATTATCGGGGCGCCGTCCACGCGAGCGCGCCGGGCCAGGTCACGGTGCTGTACCCAGACGAGCTCCACGACGGGCGCGCGGGCGGCGAGGCAGGCTTCGGATACCGGATTGTGTATGTAGAGCCCGCACGGCTCGCCGACGCGGTTCGGGTGGTCTGCGGACGGCCCTATCCGCTGCCGTTTCTCAGGGATCCGGTATCGGGCAACGTCCGGCTCGCGCGGGCGATCACCGAGGTATTCGCAGCCGGCCTCGAGCCGCTCGCCGTCGACGACCTCGTGGTAGAACTGGCGGAAGGCCTGCTGGCGGGAGAGCGCGCCCGCGGCGCACCTACCGCCTCGCGGCGGGTCGACACACGCGCCGTTGAACGCGCGCGTCAGCTGCTCGACGTCGAACGAACCCGGACCGTCCGCTCGGCGGAGCTGGAGGCTGTGACCGGGCTCACGCGCTACGATCTCGCCCGCCAGTTTCGGGTCGCGCTCGGGACGAGCCCGCACCGTTACCAGCTGATGCGCAAACTCGAACGCGCCCGGGAGGCGATCCACCGGGCGCGTTCGCTGGCCGACGTGGCATCCGATGCGGGCTTTGCCGATCAGGCCCACTTCACACGGGCCTTCGTTTCTGCTTTCGGGCTCACGCCGGGCCGCTACCGGAGGCTGCGGCGTCCCCTGTTCTTACCGAAAGCCGGTTAGCTCGGGACCGAGCCGTCCAGGCTCCGCCGCGCCGGTCCCGGCGCGGCCGCACACCACGAATACGGCTAACAGCCCCACCGCCCCGGGGACGAGGGCGGACAGCCCGCCGCCGACGGCCAGCGTGACCACCGTCGCGCCGATCATGACTACCGACAGTCCGGCGGCGGCGAGCGGCGTCAGATCCTCCGCGATGTGAAGCACGCCCGGCAGGATCAGACCCAGCGCGCCGAGGATTTCGGCCGTTCCGGTGAACCGCAGGAACCAACCGGGAAGCGGCATCTGTTTGGTCATCATCTCGAGCGGCAGCACCAGCTTCATGGTGCCGGCAAAAAGGAACAGGGCGGCGAGCAGGGCCTGCACGATCCAGAGCACACGGTTCATGGCGGGGCTCCCTTCCGGCTTCGAGTCTCTTTCATCTCGTAGTCGGACGGCCCCGGCCGAAATCGACAATGGAGCGCGGACTAGACGACCGGCACGGCTTGCGCCCGCCTCAACAGGCGGGTGTCTCCAAGGCGCTCGGCCCAGGCCGCGAAGGCTTCCGTCGGCCCGCGCCACCGCAGGTCCTCCACGCCCTCGAAGAGCGGAGCGTCCATCCGGAGGGTCGCCAGGTTTTTGAACAGCAGCGCCGACCTGCGCGCAGAGGCGGGGAGCGCGTCCGGCGGAAAATCCTCGATCGCGCCGTACCGGTTCACGAGGCGCGCGGCCTTGACCGGGCCGATCCCCGTGATGCCCGGGTAGCCGTCCGCCGAGTCGCCGGTCAGCGCCAGGAAATCGGGGATCCGGGCCGGCGCGACCCCGAACTTCGCGCGCACGCCGTCTTCATCCAGAATGCGCCCGCTCTTGCGGTCCGCCTGTACGACCCGCTCGCCCCGCACGCACTGCGCCAGGTCCTTGTCGGGCGTCCAGATGCTGACTTTGGCGACGCGGCCGTCCCCGGACGAGATGCGCGCCGCGGACGCCAGCGCGTCGTCGGCTTCGAGCTCGACCATGGGCCAGACCGCCACGCCCATCGCGGCGAGCGCCTCTTCGAGCGGATGGAACTGCCGCAGCAGCGCGGGCTCCATGCCCGCGCTCGTTTTGTATCCGGACCAGAGCGTGTTGCGGAAAGATTCCACGACGTGATCGGTCGCCACACCGAGGTGCGTCGCGCCCGTCTCGATCATCTGCAGCACCGTGGAAAGCACGCCGGCGGCGGCGCCGAGCGGCGGATCGTCGCCCTTCGTAAACCGGCGCAGGCCGTAGAAGTGCCGGAACAGCTCGTACGTGCCGTCGAGCAGATGAACGATGATCCCGCCGCCGGGTCCGGCACCGGCGGGCGTCGCCGCCCGTCCCCTAGCGGCGCGCGGGCGAGGGGGCACCGAACCGCTCCGCGGCGCGGGCCTTCGCCTTGGCGGCTTCTTCCTCCCGGCTCTTCGGCGGCGCGCTCGTCTCGAGCGACGCGAGGAGGCGGGCGGCCGCCGCCGCGACCTCATCCACCGCGGCCACGAACGCCGGCTCGTTCGCCCGTGACGGCTTGGCGAAACCGCTGATCTTTCTGACGAACTGCAGCGACGCGCCCCGAATCTCCTCAGGAGTCGCGGCCGGTTGGAAGTTGAACAGCGTCTTGATGTTCCTGCACATCGCCGACGTCCTCAAGGGTGAGACATGCCCGGGCAAGCGAGCGGCGTGACTCAATCTTACCTCTTGGTGCCGCGGCGGGCTGCACCGGTTTGTCCGCCCGAATCGGATAGCCCGTCGATACGTTCCGGGCTACCCTTGCCGCATGAACACGACACTTACGCCGCGTCAGCAGGCCGGCATCGATCTCGTCGCGCTGCTGGTGGTCTCGATTTGGGGCATGAGCTTCGCTTTTCAAAAAATCGCGCTGCTACAGTTCGGGGCGCCGGGGTTCATGTGCCTGCGGTATCTCGGCATGCTCGCGTTGAGCTGGGGCGTCTTCCTCGCGCTCCGGGAGCGAGGGGAGCCGGTCGGGCTCGCCAAGGGCGACCTGCCCGCCCTCGCGCTTGTGGGCGTGATCGGCTACACCTTCTACATTCCGCTCAGCACGTTCGGCCTCAGCTACACCACGCCGTTTGCCAACGCGCTGCTGATCGCGCTCGCGCCGCTCTTCGCGATGGCGCTCCTGCGGGGGCTGCGCCTCGAGACGGTCGGACGCGCCCAGTACGCGGGCATGCTCGTGGCGCTGGCCGGCGCGGCCATCTTCGTCCTGCCGGCCCTCCGGCTGCGGGCCGACCAAAATTGGATCGGCGACCTGCTGAGCCTCGCCGGCGCGGCGTTCTTCGCCGGCTACACCGTGGCGAGCAGGCCGCTGCTCTCCCGCTACCGCCTGCCCGCGATGATGGCGTACACGCTCACGATCGGCACGGTGCCCGTCGTGCTGCCGCTGCTGCCGTGGCTCTTCCGCCTTCCCTGGAACGCCATCACGCCGGCGGGATGGGCTGCGTTCGCGTGGACGGTCGTCGTACCCGTCTACGTCGCGTGGACGCTGTGGAACTGGACGATCGGGCGCATGGGCGTCGCGCGGGCCTCGGTGTTCATGTATCTGGTGCCGGTCGTCGGCGGCGCCACGTCGTGGGTCCTCTTCGGAGAAGGATTCGGGCCGCTCAAAGTGACGGGCGCGCTGCTCATCCTCGCGGGGCTCAGCGTTGCGAGGCGGCGGGCGACGGCCGAATCGGCCCAGGCGCGCCGGCTGATCGCGCGCTACGCGGGAAGGTGACCATCACCGTAGCTCGCCGCTTTGTCTTTTCGGTAGCATGGGAGGTGTGGCCCGGCGGGCCACACCTCTCCATCGAAAAACGGAGATCACCGGGGGGATGGCGCGTGCCACCGATCGATCCGCTGGAGGCGTTCCGGGCGCTGGACCTTCGGGTCGGGCGCGTCGCGGCCGCGGAGCCGCTCGAGGGCGCCCGGAAGCCGGCGTACAAGCTGACGATCGATTTCGGTCCGCTCGGCGTGCTCGGGTCGAGCGCGCAGCTTACCGAGCTGTACCGCCCCGAGCAGTTGATCGGCCGCCAGGTGATCGCGGCGGTCAACCTCGGCGCGCGACGAATCGCCGGCTTCGCGTCGGAAGTCCTGGTGCTCGGCGTACCGGACGAGGAAGGCCGGGTCGTGCTGCTCGCGGCGGAACGGAACGTACCGCCGGGCGGGCGGGTCTACTAGCGCCGCCTCGAGCCACGCCGTGCCCCCGCTCTTTCCCGAGATTGAGCCCTACGACCGCGGTACGCTGGACGCGGGCGAGGGACACCGCGTGTATTGGGAGACCTGCGGCAACCCGGCCGGCAAACCCGCGGTCGTGCTCCACGGCGGCCCCGGGTCGGGGTGCGCGCCCTGGCATCGCCGGCTCTTCGATCCGGCAGCCTACCGCGTCGTGCTCTTCGACCAGCGAGGCTGCGGACGCAGCACGCCGCACGCCGGAGAGCCCTCCGCCGACCTTGCCGCCAATACCACGGCGCACCTGCTCGGCGACCTCGAACGGCTTCGCCGCCGCCTCGGCGTCGAGCGCTGGCTCGTGCTCGGCGGCTCCTGGGGCAGCACACTTGCGCTCGCCTACGCGGAAACGCATCCCGAGCGTGTGTCGGAGATCGTCTTGTTCGGCGTGACCACGGGGCGCCATCGGGAGTTCGATTGGTGGTTCCGCGGCGGCGCCGCGGTGCTGTTTCCCGCCGAGTGGGAGCGGCTGTGCGCCGGACTGCCGGCGGACCGGCGCGGCGACGTCGTCGGCGCCTACGCGCGGCTGCTCAACGATCCGGACCCCGCCGTCCACCACAAGGCCGCGGCCGATTGGTGCACCTGGGAATCGGCGGGCCTCGCGTGGCCTCCGGAGGGGCGCCTTGCGCCGCGTTTTGCGGATCCACGCTACGCGCTCGCCTTTGCACGGCTCGTCACACACTACGTCCGGCACAACGCCTGGCTCGAAGACGGCGTCCTTATTCGAGGCGCGGGCGCGCTCGCCGGCGTTCCGGGCGCCATGGTGCAGGGCCGCCTCGATTTCGGGGCCCCGATTGCCTGGGCGTGGGAGCTGAGCAAGGCGTGGCCGCGCGCCGAGTTGGTGGTCGTGCCCGGGGCCGGGCACGCGGGCGATCACCCGGGCATTTCCGCGGAACTGGTCCGTGCTACGACTCGGTTTTCGAGGGCTCGGTAGGGCGCTCGCGCCGCGGCCCGCGCACCTCATGCGAAACCGCGAGGTCCGCGACGACCGGCATGAGGCGGTTGAGGCCGAACCGCTCGACAAGCTGCAGCGTCGGGCGCGCGGCGACCAGCGTCAGCGCGCAGCCGAGACGCTCGGCGCGCTGCCCGGCGCGCAACAAGATGTGCAGCCCGACGCTGTCGATGTAGCGCAACCCCCGCACGTCGATGATCAGACCCCGGCGCGCGTCGATGGCGCTGAAGAGCGCGTCTGCCAGCATGTTCGCGTTGGTCAGATCGATATCGTCGAACACCCGGAGAACGGCGCCCGCGTCGGTCTCTTCGAGCCGATAACTCACCTTCATGGCCGGCTATTACAGACTGTACCCGGGATCGCCGCAAACGTCGCCCCCAGTGCCGCGGCAAGGGGCGGCGCCGCGCATCTTCGATTGGGGGGAGCGTGAGGTCCGCCCCGTGAATTCGCCGCCGCGCGCGATCCGCATGCCGGAGCGGGAGCCGCGAATCTGCGTCGCCGGCGCCACCAACGTGGACCTCATCGCGAAGGTGTCGCGGATTCCGGCGATCGGCGAGACGCTGCCCGCGGACGCGTTCCACGTCGACTGCGGCGGCAAGGGCGGCAATCAGGCGGTCATGGCCCGCCGGCTCGGCGCGCGCGTGACGATGGCATCGAGGGTCGGACGGGATGTCTTCGGCGAGCGCGCCGTCCGGAACTACGAAGACCGCGGGATCGACACCGCGTTTGTCTCGTGGGACGACGAACAGCCGTCCGGCGTCGCCGCGATCCTCGTGGACGGCGACGGCCGGAACGCGATCGTCTACGTGCCGGGCGCGAACTACGCGCTCACCCCGGCGCACATCCGGGCCGCGGGCGACGCGATCGCGCAAGCCGACGCCGTCGTCTCCCAGCTCGAGATCCCGCCGGCGACGACCCAGGAAGCGCTGGCGATCGCGCGGCGGGCGCGGCGTCCGGTCACGATCCTCAACCCGGCTCCGGCGGGGGCGATCTCGGGCGACCTGATCGAGCTCTGCGACGTGATCGTACCGAACGAGCTCGAGGCCGAGGCCCTCACCGGCGTCGCGGTGCGCACGCTCGATGACGCGGCCGCCGCGGCGCGGCGCCTCCGCGAGGCCGGGGCCCGCGCGGCCGTGATCACGCTCGGCGCCCGCGGGGCGCTTATCGCCGACGAAGGCGGCACGGCCCACATCCCCGGCCTGCGCGTCGGCGCGGTGGACACGACCGGCGCGGGAGACGCGTTCATCGGCACCCTGGCGTACCTGCTCGGCGCCGGCGCGACGCTGCGCGAGGCCGCACGCTTCGCCAACGCCGCCGCGGCGCTGTCGGTGACGAAGATCGGTACGCAGGCGTCCTTCCCGTCCAGGGCCGAGGTCGAAGAATTGACCGCCCGGCTCGCGAACATCACATGACGCAACGGACGGAGGTGTGAGAGACATGCACGCGCGTGCGATCCCCGAACCCCCGCAGTTTCCGGCCGGACCGTTCGTCCCTCTGGAGCGCTACGGACCCGGCGACCTGCGCGACTGGATCGACGAGATCGAGCGCGCGCCGGCCCGCCTGCGCGACGCGGTGGCCGGCCTCGGCGACGCGCAGCTCGACACGACCTACCGGAACTGGACGATCCGGCAGATCACGCACCATCTCGCCGACAGCCACCTCAACATGTACGTGCGCGTCCGGCTTGCGCTGACGGAAGAGCGCCCGACGATCAAGCCGTACGACGCCAGCCTCTGGTCCGCGCTCGCCGACGCGCGGACCGCGCCGGTCGCGCCGTCGCTCGCGATCATGGAGGGGATCCACGCGCGATGGGGGCTGCTGCTGCGCTCCCTTCCGGAGAGGGCGTTCGCGCGCACGTTCTACCATCCGGAGAGCCGCGCCGACGTGGCGCTCTGGCAGGGCCTCGCGACGTACGCGTGGCACGCCCGCCACCACACCGCGCAAATCGCATGGGTCCGGGCACACAAGTTGTGAACACCGGGTAGCGATCTCGTGAAAATTGATTCACAACCGCGCCCCTCGGGAACGGGAGAACGCGCCGGCGGCGTTAGTGAGGGTAGATAAAGAGGGAGCGACGCGGGCGGCGTCATTTCCAAGGAGCGTCCGAAGGAGGGGCACTGTAATGCACAAACGGATTGCCGCGGTGATTGCGGGGATCACGCTGGTCGCCGCGGCCGCGTTCTGGCAGGCGACCGGGGGCACCGCGCCGGTCGCGCACACGCTCGCCGCCGCTGCGCCGGCGCCGGGCTCGGCGAACGCGCAGCACTTCGTCATCGATCCGCGGGCGTCGGAAGCCTCGTATCACGTCGGCGAGACGCTCTTCCGCGACAACACATTCCAGGTCGCGGTGGGCGTGACGCACGGCATCCAGGGCGACGTGTACGTCGACCGCGCGCATCCCGAACAGAGCCGCATCGGAACGATCACCGTCGACGTCAATCAGTTCACGTCGGACAACAGCCACCGCGACAACGCGATTCGGACCCATTGGCTGGAGTCGAACGCGTACCCGACGGCGACGTTCGTCCCGACCTCCATCGAAGGACTGCCGAAGACCTACGCCGCCGGGCAGACGGTCCCCGTGAAGATCGCCGGCAACCTCACCGTTCACAACACGACGAAACCGGCGACGTTTACCGGGACGCTGAAGCTGTCCGGCGACACGCTCACCGGCACGATGCAGTCGACCGTGCTGATGAAGGACTTCGGATTCAATCCGCCGAGCATCATGATGCTGCAGACCGAGGACAAAGCGCTGCTGGAGTTTCAGTTCACCGCGCATCCGTTCGGCGCCTAGCCCGCGCCCAAGGCGCCCAGACCGCCGTCGTTGAAGCGTATCCTCATCTCCGCGGGCCGGTCTCGCGGCCGGCCCCGGGGGAGGAGGATCCGTTGCCCACGCCAAGACGTCCGATCGCCGTCGACGACATTCTAAAGTGGAAGATCGCGGGGCCGCCCGCATTGTCCCCCGACGGCACCCGCACCGTCTGTCCGCTGACGATCGTCGACGAACCCGCGAACGGCTACCAGACGCATCTCTGGATCGTCGACAGCAGCCACCCACCGCGCCAACTCACCACGGCCCGCGCCCGGGACACCGGCCCGCGCTGGTCGCCGGATGGCAGCCGGGTGGCCTTCCTCTCGGACCGCGGCGGCTCGAAACAGATCTGGGTCATCACCGTGGACGGCGGAGAGGCTCGGGCGGCGACGGCCGGGGCGCTCGCGCCGTCTGAGTTCGCGTGGTCGCCGGACGGCAAGTCGCTGGCGTTTACGGGCAAGCCCGAGCCGGCGGCACGCGGCGAGCAAAGCGACGTCCGCGTCATTTCCCGGCTTCACTACAAACAGGACGGCGAAGGCTTTTGGGACGGCCGATGGAAGCAGATCTTCGTCGTCGCCGCCTCGGGCGGCGAGGCGCGGCAGGTGACCAAGGGTGACTATGATCATACGGGCCCCGCCTGGTCGCCGGACGGCGCGCTGCTCGCCTACGCCGGCGACAACTCCCCGGACGCCGACCTCGACGAGCGCACCGACCTCTGGATCATCCGGGCCGACGGGACCGGCTCGCCGCGCCGCCTGACGCAGCGGATCGGCGCGGTCGAGTCCCCGGCGTGGTCCTCGGACGGACGGTCGATCGCCTATCTCGGGCACGACAGCGCATGCGGCGGGGCCACGCTCTCACAGGTATGGGTCGCGACGCCCGACGGCGGCGCGCCGGTCTGCCTGACGCGCGGGTACGAGGGCAGCATCGGGCACCACATCGGAAGCGACGTCCGTTCGCAGCCCGGCATGGGCGGGGTGACGTGGTCGCCCCGCGGCGACCGGCTCTACTTTCTCGCGACGGAGCGCGGCGACTGCCAAGTCGCCTCGGTGGGAGCGGACGGCGGCACGGTACGGCTCGAGACGGCCGGCGAGCACGACCTCGTCGGCTGCTCGCTCGACGCCGCCGCGCGGCGGGTGGCGTGCGTCGAGGCCGACCCGCTGACGCCCGGGGAGCTCGCGGTCGCCGACCTCGGCAGCGGACGGCCGGCGGCGTTCCGGCGTCTCACGGCGTGGAACGCGCCGATCGCCGAGGCGCTCTCGCTCGTCCGTCCAGAGCGGTTCGAGTACAAGACGCCGGACGGATACGTCTTCGACGGCTGGGTACTGAAACCGGCGGCGGCCGCGTCCGGCCGCCGGGTACCCGCGGTGCTCGAAATCCACGGCGGACCGCACGGCGCCTACGGGCACGCCTTCTCGAATCAGTTCCAGCTGCTGTGCGCCGCGGGCTACGGCGTCGTGTACGTGAACCCGCGGGGCAGCCACGGCTACGGGCAAGCGTTTCTCGCCGCCACGCACCACGACTGGGGCGGCGGCGACTACGAGGACCTGATGGGCGCGCTCGACCGGGCGCTGGCCGTTCACGAGTGGATCGATCCCGAGCGGCTCGGCGTCTGCGGCGGCAGTTACGGCGGCTACATGACCAACTGGATTCTCGGCCACACACAACGGTTTCGGGCCGGCGTGACGCTGCGCAGCACCTGCAACCGCTACAACCACTTCGGCACCGGCGACATCGCGTATCTCGGCGCGCGGTGGGAGTTCCCCGGCGCGCCCTGGGAGTCGCCGGAATTCTACCTCGAGCGCTCCCCGATCGCATACGTGCGGCAGATGAAAACGCCGCTCCTGATCCTGCACGGCGAGAACGACTACCGCTGCTCGGTCGAGCAGGCAGAGCAGCTGTTCCTGGCGCTCAAGCGCCAGGGCACGCCGACGCTCATGGTGCGCTTCCCGGGCGAGAGCCACGGCATGTCGTCGTCCGGGCAGCCGCGGCATCGCACGGAGGAGATGACGCACCTGCTCGGCTGGTTCTCCACGCATCTCGGCGCGCCGGTGGGCGCGCGCGAGGCAAAGGGGTGAGCACAGTGGACTACGCGGCGGCGGACGCCTATCTCAGCCGGCAGCGCGAGCGGCACCTTGGCGAACTGCAGGAGTTCCTCCGGATTCCGAGCGTGAGCGCCCTGCCCGCGCACCGGCCGGACATCGTGCGGGCGGCCGAATGGCTGGCGGCGCGCCTGCGGGCGACGGGCGTGCCCGAGGTGCGCGTGATGCCGACGGCCGGCAGCCCCGTCGTATACGGCGCGTGGCCCGTGCGGCCCGGCGCGCCGACGATTCTCCTCTACGGGCACTACGACGTACAGCCGGTCGATCCGGTGGCGCTCTGGCAGACGCCGCCCTTCGAACCCGCGGTCCGGGACGGCCGGCTCGTCGCCCGCGGCGCGAGCGATGATAAGGGCAGCCTCTTCATCCCACTCCTGGCACTCGAGGCGGTTCGCAGCGTGACCGGCGGTCCCCCGATCAACCTCAAGTTCATCTTCGAGGGCGAGGAAGAGACCGGCAGCCCGAACCTCGCGCCCTTCCTGCACGATCAGCGGGAACTGCTCGCCGCGGACGTCACGGTCAGCGCGGACGGCGGGCAGTGGGACGTGGAGACGCCGTCCCTCGCGCTCGGCAACCGGGGCCTGACGGGGCTGCAGATCGACATCCGCGGCGCGTCCACGGACCTGCACTCCGGCACCTACGGCGGCGCGGTTGCGAACCCGCTCCACACGCTGGCGGCGCTGCTCGCCGGGATGCACGACGCTCAGAACCGGGTGACGGTCGCCGGCTTCTACGACGCGGTCCGGACGCTCAGCGCGGCCGAGCGCCGGGAGCTGGCGCGCGTGCCGTTCGACGAAGCGGGGCAGCGCCGCGAACTCGGCATCGCGCAGTTCATCGGAGAACCGGATTACACGCCGCTCGAACGCACCTGGATCCGGCCGACGCTGGAGGTCAACGGCATGTGGGGCGGCTTTCAGGGCGACGGCAGCAAGACCGTCCTGCCGAACGAGGCGCACGCCAAGATCACATGCCGCCTGGTCCCCGACCAGGATCCGGATCAGATCGCGGAGCTGGTGGAGCAGCACGTGCGCCGCCACGCCCCCGCCGGCGTAACGCTGACCGTGACGCGCTCCAAGGGCAAGTCGCGCCCGTACCTCATGCCGTCGGACCATCCGGCGCTGACGGCGGCGGCGAAGGCGCTCCAGGCGACCTACGGCAGGGAGCCGGTGCGCGTCCGCGTCGGCGGCACGCTGCCGGTCGCCGATCTGGTGAAGCGCGAACTGGGGACCTGGCTCGTGTTCTTCGCCTTCGGCGAGCCCGACAATCTCGTCCACGCGCCGAACGAGTTTCTGCGCCTCGGGACGTTCGACCGCGGCACGCGTGCCTACGTGCGCTTTCTGGACGAGCTCGGCCGGTCGGACGCCGCCGGCCTGAGGGCGTAGCCGCCCGCCGCGGTCAGCGGCGCTCGAACGCCAGACGGGCGCCGAGGGCCGTCATGACCACGCCCGCGGCGGCGTCCAGCGCGCGGCGGAAGCGCGGACCGAATCGCGCGGACGCCCGCGCGATCAGCACACCGTAAACGTTCAGCCAGACCGTGACCATGACGACGAAGGCGGCGACCATGGCCGCCAGCCGCGCCGGCGGATCGCCCGGCGCCGTGAACTGCGGCACCACGGCGACGAAGATGGCGCCGGCCTTGGGGTTGAGCAGGTTGCCGGCGAGCCCCTGGACGAACGCGCGCGCGGGAGTGAGGAGCGGCCCCGCGGGAACGCGGACCTGAGCCGGTCCGGACGGGCGGCCCGCCTGACGGGCGGCGCCGAGCAGGCTCCGGATGCCGAAGAAGACGAGAAACAGCGCGCCCGCCAGCTTGAGGGCGCCGTACGCCGTGGCCGACGCGGCGAGCGTCGAGGCGAGCCCCGCGGCGGAGGCGCATCCCCATAACAGAATTCCCACGCCGACGCCGAAGGCGGTGGCGCGGGCGGCGCGCGTGCCGCCGCGGAAGGCGTTGCGCGCGACGAGCGCCATATCCGGTCCCGGCGTGACGATGAGCACCGCGGCCACGAGCACGTACGCGGCGAAGCGCGCGTCCATGCGATTCGCTTCCACGTCCGCCTGGCCCCGGCCTCCGGCGGGGTTATGCCCGAAGAAGAACACTGAAGCGATCGCCTATCGGGAGTTCTGAGCCCGCCGCGATTCTCGCCGGATAACCCGGCGGTGGCGGGCCGGCCGGCCCGCCACCGTCAAGATGCCCCCTGCTCTACGCCGATCGCTTAGCGGTTATGCGCCCCGTCCGAGCACGACTGCCCCTGCCCGTTCGATTGGCACACCTGCCGCGTGTCGCGGCCTCGAGATCCACCGCCCCGGTTCTGGACGGGCGCGTACTGTTGATACTGCTGATACTGCGGCGGCCGCTGATACTGGTTGTTGTACGGCTGCTGGTATTGGTGCTGCGGCGGCTGGTATTGCGGCGGCCGCTGATAGACGGTCGTGCCCCGCGTGTCGCCGTAGTGCACGGGCGCATCGCCGCGGAATGATCCGCCGTACGCTCGATACTCCGGCCGGTAGTAGTACGCGCGGTATGGTCCGTAATACGGATAGCGTTCGTAGCGACCGTCTCGGTCGCGCACGAGCAGATAGTCGACGCCGCTGAAGACCGTGACGCCGAGTACCACGCCGCCGAGCGGCGCCGCGGCGTAGACTACGGGACACGAAACGGGATACCACCCGACGTACGACCGGTATTCCGGCCGATAATAGTGACGGTAATACTCGCCGTAATACGGATACCGGTAGTAGTGATCGCCGTCGCGGACCAGCAGATAGATAAGGCCCGCGAGCACGATCGTGCCGAGCACGATGCCCACGAGCGGGAGCGGAGCCACGGCTTCCTGTTGGGCCGACAGCGCCACCGGCGCGACGGAGGCCTGCGCGGTGGTGTCGATGCGGGTCGCGATGAACTCGTTGCCGCTCGGCACCAGCCAGATCGTCGCCGGGCTGCCGACGTACTGTTGGAGGTCGCACAGTGAGACGGCTCGAGAATCGACGAGGACCGCGGTGTATGGGACGACCGCGATCGTGTTGGTGGAGGTCGGGGTGGCGACGACGAGAGTTTGAGCCTGGCAGTCGACCGCCTGGATCGTGCCCTGGACCTGCACAGTGGACTGCGCGCTCCCCACGCCGGCCAGCCCGAGCAGCGGCACAAGCACCCCCAGTACGAGTGCGACCGACTTCCGCATCCGGACCTCCAATCCGAGTCGCGATGCGCGCGGGCGCTCGCGCTCCGTTGTATCTGTAGCTTAGCGGTCGCGGTTGAATAACTGATGAATAAATCATGAAATCGGGCCGCGCGGGCGAGTGTTCGCAGGCACACGCGGCCGGAGCGGGTGATGACTATGAACATCGGATCGTACGTGACAGGATCCTGACCGGGCGCCCGGCGGGTGACGGCCGCGGTGGGTCGTTCGGGTGGTCCCGCGGCCGTCTGTCGGGTCTGCTGCCTGGAAGGGGGGAACAGAGACAACCGGGCGCCCGGCAGCAACCGAGAGCAAGCGTACCAGTCGCGGGTGAAGATCTCATGAAGAACTCGTGGAAGAAATCCCGCCGCCGAAGCTGGCCGCCGGCGCGCGCGCGATCAGGATATTCTAGGCGGACACCAAGACCTCCCCCCCAAGGGGGGCGTGCCGACGGTGCACGTTCACCGTCGGCGCCTGGCCCCGAGGCGGCGCCGGCTTACTGCTTGAGGGCCCTGGCCACGTCCACTTTATGAAGTTCCGCGGCAAACGCGATCACGTACTCGACCGCCCGGTCGATGATCTGCTCGCCGCGGCGGCGCAGCGCCTCGAGATCGTTCTTGTTCACTTCCGGCGGGCTTGCGATATCGATGTCCCAGGCGTCCACGGGGATGATCACCGGCGCGCCGCCGAACTCGAAGTTGTTGAACCCGAGCGGCTTGATCGCCTCGCCGAACACCTTTCGAAGCGGGGGCTGCGTCCCCCACTCTCCCTTGTAGCCGCCGCTCCGGATGTCGGCGACCTCGGTGCCGCCGGCGGCGAGCGCGACGGCCAGCTCGACGATGTGCGTGCCGTCCGTGCACAGGTCGGGCTGGAGGCGTTTCGTGATGTTCCACCACTCGACGATCGGGACCAGCATGTCGAGTTCGCGGACGTTGCGGCCCGCACGGACGAGCGGCTCGCGGTTGCCGCCGTGGCCGTTCAACGCGATCACCTTGCGCACGCCGTTATGGTGGAGGCTGCGGAAGATGTCCGTGCAGAACGCCTCCATCGTGCTCTGGCTGATCGCGAGCGATCCCGGGTAGTCGCGCATCTTGTCGTCTTCGCCGTAGACGAGCGTCGGCAGGACCATCATGCCGGTCTGCCTGCCGACGCGGTCGGCGATCGCGTCGACGGAGATCGCGTCGATGCCGATTGGACTCGGGCCGTGGCCGTGCAGCGTACCGACCGGAAAGATCACCGTATCCGACCGGCGGAACGCCTCCTGAGCTTCCACCCACGACATGTCCTGCAGACGATACTTGCCCATGGCCGCGGCACCTCCGGGGGAGATTGCGTTGTCTACCGCTCGCTTCGGGGCCGCGGGGGGCGATTCATCCCGCGCCGCGCTCAGCGCCCGGCGGTCAGCCCGCCGTCGACGATCAGCCCGGCGCCCATGACGAGCCGCGACTCGTCGCCGGCGAGGAACAACGCCGCCGCCGCCACCTCCTCCGGGGCACCCAGGTCTCCGGTCAGCTGGCGCGCGCGGACATCGGCGAGGCCTTTCTCGTAATCCGGGTAATTCGCCCGCAGGTACCGCTCCACCAGCGGCGTGTGGATCGTGCCGGGCATGAGCGCGTTGACCCGGATGTGGTACGGCGCGTAATCGACCTGCATGCACCGCGTCAACGCCAGCACCGCGCCCTTGGACGCGGCGTAGGACATCCGGCGCGCAAGCCCCGTATGGGCGATCGCCGAGGACATGTTGATGATCGAGCCGCCGCGCCGTTCCATCATCGGCGGCAGGGCCGCCCGGCACATCAGAAACACGCCGCGGACGTTGACGTTCATCACGCGGTCCCATTGCTCGAGCGGCTCGTCGTGCGCGCTGCCGACGGCGCCGATCCCGGCGTTGTTGAAGAGCACGTCGAGCCGGCCCCACCGCTCGAGGGCCAGCCCGACGGCGCGCTCGCACTGCGCCTGATCCGTCACATCGGTGCGGACGGCGAGGGCCCGGCCGCCGGACCCGGCGATCTCGGCGGCCACCCGTTCGCCCGCCTGCCCGTCCACGTCCGCCACGAGCACCGCGCCGCCCTCGCGCGCGAACAAGAGCGCGCTCGCGCGGCCGATTCCCGAACCGGCGCCGGTGATCAGGCAGATCTTGTCGGCCAGGCGCATGCGAGGTTTCTCAGAGCATCCCGATGCTCTTGAGCCAGTTCGTCGCGGTGTTGGTTACCGACGAGCCGTTCACGACCTCGAGTTGCAGCCGCTGGCTGACCTCCGTGGTCAGCTTCGGGGCCAGCGGATCAAGCGCGGTTGCGATGCCGGGCGCTTTGCTCAGGGTATCGTCGCGCACGATCGGCGCCGGATGATAGATCGGGAACAGATTCTTGTCGTCGTCGAGCAGGACAAAGTGGTTCTTCGGGATCAGGGCGATCGTCGTGTAGCACACGTTCACATCGGCCCGGCCCTGCTGGACGGCGGTGAAGGTCAGCGACTCGTCGAGGACGACGGTCTTCCCAAACGTGAAGCCGTACGCCGCCTTCATCCCGGGAAGCACGTTCGGATCGCTCGTGCCGTCGGGCGGCGACGCCACCGTGAGCTTCGGCGCCGTCTCGGCCAGTTGGCTGATCTTCGTCCCGAGCTTGCCGGCCTTCGCCTGCGTCGTGCAGATCCCGTAGGTATCGTTCAGCGGCGACATCGCGAGCCACGTGATGTGGAACTGCTTTTGGTAGCCGGCCTTCACAATCTCGTAATCCTTCTGGTCGTTGTGCGTGGTCTTGAGCTTGAGGCGCGCCAGTCCCGTCGCCGTAAACTCGGGGTACAGGTCGATCTGGCCGCTTGTGATCGCGTTGTGGACGATGTCGTTGGTGCCGAGCTTCGCTTTTTCGGTGACGTCGAACCCCGCTTTGCGGAGCAGCAGCACGTACAGCTTGGTCAGCAGCTGCGCCTCGGTGTCGTTCTTGCCGCCCACGGTGAGGTGGGGTTTGCCCGCCGCCGCGCCCGGGCTGATGCCCGGCACGATGGCGATCATCAACGCGCCGATCACGAGCACCGCCAGCAGTTGTCCCAGGAAAACTCCGGATCTCCACTTCATCATTGTGCCATCTCCCTTCTCGGTTTCACCGCTTCCTTTCAGTGCCGGACCTCTACGCCAACGCCGTCATTCGAACGCGCGCGTCCGCAGTCCGGGCGACGTGAGCGCGCGCTCCGCCGCCCCGAGACCCAGCTCCGCGCCGAGCGCGAACACCGACACGGGTATCGTGCCGGCCAGGATCTGTGTCATGTCGACCTGATACAGCCCGGACAGGATATAGTCGCCGTATCCCCCGGCGCCGATGATCGCGGCCAAGGTCGCCGTCGCGATGATTTGCACGGCGGAGGTGCGGGCGCCGGAGGCGATGACGGGGAGGACGAGCGGCGCCTGAATCCGGACGGCGATTTGCCGGTTGGTCATGCCCATGCCGCGGGCGGCGTCCACCGCGGCCGGATCGACGCCGCGCAGCCCGGCGCTGGTATTCAACAGCACCGGCGGGATCCCGAGAACCGTAAGCGCGACGAAGGCGGGGATGAAGCCCAATCCGAGATAAGGGATCGCAAACGCCAGGAACGCGATGATGGGAATCGCCCGCATCATGCCGCTGAGGTTGGTCGCGACGAAGGCGAAGGCCGGCCGGCCGGCGGCCAGCGTCCCGGCCGCGACGCCGATGACAACGGCCGCGGCGAGCGAGGCTCCGCACAGCGTGAGGTACTGGACCGTATGGCCGGCGTAATCGGCGCCGGGGCTCGCGACGAAGCGCAGGAGCGCGGCCATCAGCGGGACACCGGCGTGCTCCGCCAGCGCCCGGCGGCCGTTTCCACGCCCAGCAGCAGCAGGTCGGCGGCCACGGCGACCGCGCCGACGACGAGGCCGCCGGCGAAAACCTCGTCGTAGTTGGCGTTCTGGATGCTGCTGAAGATGAGGTCGCCCAGCCCGCCGGCGCCGACCAGCGACGCGAGCGAGGCGATGCCGATCGTCGTCACCGTCGCGACGCGGACGCCGGCGATGACGAGGGGCAGCGCGAGCGGCGTGACGACCCGACGCAGCAGCTGCCCGCGGCTCATGCCCATCGCGCGCCCGACCTCGAGCAGCAGCGGATCGATGGACTGGATCGCCGCCGCCGTGTTGCGGATCAGGACCAGCTGAGCGTAGAGGACGAGCGGCACGACGATCGTCGTCGTGCCGAGTCCCGTGACCGGCACGAGCACGGCCAGCAGCGCGAGGCCCGGAATCGTATAGAACAGGCCCGCCACGCCGACCACCGGCAGGTAGAGCGTGCGGTAGCGCGCGACCAGCACCCCGAGCGGCAGCGCGATCACGACGGAAATGCCCATCGCGATTCCGACGATGACGAGGTGCTGCATGAGCAGGTTGGGCACGCTCGAGGGGTCGCCGAGCGCGTAGCTCGCAGGATTCAGCAGGAATCGCACGGGCCCTCAGCCGGCGGCGGGACGCCCCGCCCGCCTCAGCGCGGCGATCTCCCGCGCGATCGCGGCCAGCGTGACGTACCGTGGCGGCCCGACGCCGTTGCCGTCGAGGGGAAGCGCCGGGACGCCGGTTTCGAGCAGTGCGAGCAGCGCCTCGAGCAAGGTCGCGTCCGGACGGAGCGGCGGCGCCGCGCGTCCGGC
The DNA here is from genome assembly GCA_035691305.1 of bacterium. Taxonomy (NCBI): domain Bacteria; species bacterium. The sequence continues at coordinate 36,520 of DASSJF010000061.1, read as the reverse complement.
CTGGCTGCCGCCGCCGGGCCCCACTGCCACGGTGACCGGCAGGTACTCCAGCTGGCGGAGGACGGCGTCCGTGCCGAGCAGACGCCGGACGAAATCGTCCGCGGGGCGTGTGAGGAGCTCGGCCGGGGTACCGGCCTGCACGAGGCGTCCTTCCGACATCACCGCGATGAGGGACCCGAGCCGAAACGCTTCGTCCACATCGTGCGTGACGAACACGACGGTCTTGCGCACGCCGCGCTGGATGCGAAGGAGTTCGGCCTGCATGCGGCTCCGAGTGATCGCGTCGAGTGCGCCGAACGGCTCGTCCATCAAGAGAATCGCCGGGTCCGTCGCGAGCGCCCGCGCGATCCCGACGCGCTGCTGCTCGCCGCCGGAGAGCTGGCGCGGGTAGCGGCCTCGGTATAGAGCGGGATCGAGGCCCACGAATGCCAGCAGCTCGTCGGCGCGGCGGATCATCTCGTCCTTGGGGCGGCCGGCGACCTCGCCGGTAACGCGCACGTTCTCCGCCGCGGTCATGTGCGGAAAGAGGCCGGCCTGCTGGATGACGTAGCCGATGCGCCGCCGCAGCGCGATCGGGTCTTCCTCGAGAATGTTGCGGCCGTCGATCAGAATCGCGCCCGCGGTGGGCTCGATGAGGCGGTTGACCATGCGAAGCAACGTCGTCTTGCCGGCGCCGGACGTGCCGAGCAGCATGCAGATGCCGCCTTCCGGGACGTCGAACGTCACGCGGTCGACCACCGGGCCGGGAGCGCCCGGATAGGCTTTGGTCACGTCCCGGAACGCGATGGTGCTCATGGCGATGGAGGGGCGGGACCCCAAAGCGCCGACCGGCCGTCTCGCACCTGAACCTCCTGCCGGCTTGGGCGCCGGCCGCAATACGCGCCGCCTAGTGGGCGGTCCAGCCTTCGTCGACGAGAAACGTCGTGCCGGTAACACCGCCCGCGAGGTCACTGCAGAGATAACGTATGGCGCCGGCGATTTCATCCGGTTCCAGGAGGCGCTTGACCGCGGCGGGCTCGAGCATGATTTTCTCCACGACCTGCTGCGGGGAGATGCCGTGCACCTTGGCCTGGTCCGCGATCTGCCCCTCTACGAGCGGCGTGCGCACGTAGGCCGGACAGATGGCGTTCGCGGTGATGCCGTGCCCTCCCACTTCCAGCGCAAGACACCGCGTGAACCCCACGATGCCGTGCTTGGCGGCGGTGTACGCGCTCTTAAACGGCGACGCGACCACGCCGTGGATCGACGCCAGGTTGAGGACACGCCCCCAGCGATTCTTCATCATGTGCGGCAGCGCGTACTTGGTACAAAGAAACGTCCCCGTTAGCATCACGCCGATCAGCAGATTCCACTTTTCTTCCGGATACTCGTGGATCGGCGCGATGTACTGGAGCCCGGCGTTGTTGACGAGGATGTCGAGGCGCCCGAGGCCGCGCACGGCCTCACCGATGAACCGCTGCACGTCTTCGGACTTGCTCACGTCGCCGCCGGCCGCGATGGCGCGGCCTCCGGCGCGCTCGATTTCTCCCGCGACCGCGCGGGCCGTATCCGGCCGCAGATCGACGGCGCAGAGCGCGGCGCCGCCGGCCGCGAGCGCGAGCGCCGTGGCCCGCCCGATCCCGCTGCCCGCCCCCGTGACGACGGCAGCCTTGCCCGCAACGCTCAGGTCCCACGCCGGCACGCGCCTCACCCCTTTGGCCGAATCCGCCGTCGCCGTTCTTCTTCGGCGGCGGCGCACGCTCCCTGCCGAACACCCGCGCGCGCCGCGGATCCGCTTGCGCGACCGTACCGCGCCGCGTATGCTGGTCGGAGATTGGATAGTCCCGTGTATCGGCTGATCCGAGGCGCGGTGCGCGGTCTCGCGCGCCTCATGTTCCCGCTTCGGGCGGTCGGCCTCGAACGGCTCCCCGTGTCCGGCCCCGCCGTCCTCGTCGCCAACCACGTCAGCTGGCTGGATCCCATCGTGCTGCCGCTCGCGCTCCCGCGCAAACCGGCGGTTCTCGCGATGGAAGAGCTGTGGAGAATGCCGGTCGTCTCCTGGGTGATGCGGCTCTACGGGCCGCTGGCGATCCCGCTGCGGCGCCGGGCGATCGACACGACGGCGCTGCGCCGCGCCACCGAGGCGCTCCGCGCGGGCGCCTGGCTGATCGTGTTCCCGGAGGGCGGGATTCCCCAAGCAGGGGAGGCACGCGCGTTTCATCGCGGGGCCGCGATGCTCGCCGCGCGGACCGGCGCGCCGATCGTGCCGATCGCGATCGTCGGCACCGACGATGCGCTGCCGCTCGGCCGGATCATTCCCCGGCACCGGCCGGTCACACTCTGCGTCGGCGAGCCGATCGCGGTACCTTCGGGCGACCGTGACGCGCTCGGGAAAGCCGTCGACGAGGCGGCCGCCGAGATCCGGGCGATGCGGGCGTCGTTCCTGGCGCGCTCGGGGTGAGACTTGGCCGCGTGGAAGGGAGCGTTCCGCGTGGAGTCCAACGATTCCAACGGCTGATCGTTCAGGAGGGATCCTCCCATGTACGTGCCGGCGCACTTCAAAGAGGAGCGTGTGCCCGTGCTGCACGACGCCATCCGGCGGCTCGGGTTCGGGACAGTTGTGACGGCGGGGGCCGAAGGGCTCGAGGCGAGCCACCTGCCGCTGCTCGTCGATCCGGAGCCGGAGCCGTTCGGCACGCTGCAGGGACACCTCGCCAGGGCGAATCCCCAGTGGCGCGCGATGCAGGCGGGCGCGCAGGCCCTCGCGATGTTTCTGGGCCCGAACGCCTACATCACCCCGTCCTGGTATCCGACGAAACGAGAGACCGGCAAGGTGGTGCCGACGTGGAACTATCTCGCAATCCACGCACACGGTGAGGTTCGGATCTTCGACGATCCCGAGCTGCTCCGCCGGCATGTGCGCCGGCTGACCGAGACGCACGAAGCGGCCCGGCCGGCCCCGTGGGCGGTCGGCGACGCCCCGGAGGGCTTCATCGCCGGCATGTTGCGGGGCATCGTCGGATTTACGATGCGGATCACCCGGCTCGAAGGCAAGTGGAAGATGAGCCAAAATCGCCCCGCGGGCGACCAGGCCGGCGTCTACGAAGGCCTGACCGCGGATGGCGGGGCCGGTCACGCGGCCGTCGCCGGGATCATGGCAACCCGCACCAAAGGTTCCGCGTAGGCCCGGTGGCGTACGTCGGAACGCCGCTGCGGCGCCGGGAGGACCGGCGCCTCCTGACCGGCGCCGGCCGGTTCCTCGACGACATCCGGCTCCCCGGCACGCTGCACGCGGCCGTCGTCCGCTCGCCGCACGCCCACGCCCGCGTGGTCCACGTCGACGCCGGGCCGGCGCGCGCCATGCCCGGCGTGGCGGCGGTGCTGACGGCCCTGGATTTCGGCGCGACCGTGCCGAGGATTCCGCCGGTGCCGGTACCCCCGACGGTGGCGCACGCGGCTCACCCGCTTCTCGCCGACGGCGCGGTCCGCTACGTCGGCCAGCCGGTCGCGGTGGTCGTGGCGGACAGCCGGTACGCGGCGGAGGATGCGGCCGACGCGGTACGCGTCGAGTACGAGCCGCTGCGCGCGGTCGTCGACGTCGACGCCGCGCTCGCGCCCGACGCACCGGTTCTGCACGCGGCGTACGGCGGCAACGTCGTCTTTACCCGCGAGGTGCGGGCCGGCGACCCCGAGGCGGCGTTTCGCGACGCGGCCGCGATCGTCGAGGCGACGTTCGAACAGCCTCGCCTCGCCGGGATGCCGCTCGAGTGCCGCGGCGTGGTCGCGCGGTACGACGCCGGGACCGGACGGTTCGAGATCACACTCTCCACCCAGTCGCCGCACGGCGCGCGCGAGGCGCTCGCCGAGATCCTGGACGTCGAACCGGAGAAGGTTCGCGTGATCGCGCCGGACGTCGGCGGCGGCTTCGGCGTCAAAGGCATGGACTACCCGGAGGAAGCGCTCGCCGCGCACCTGGCCCGGCGCCTCGGACGGCCCGTCGCCTGGGCCGAGGATCGGCTGGAGAATTTGCGGGTCACCGTCCAGGGCCGAGGACAGCGCGCGCGGTTCCGCCTGGCGGCCAAGGCCGACGGCACCGTAACCGCGGTGGACGGCGACATCCTCTCCGACCTCGGCGCGTACTGCTACTCCGTCACGGCGCTGATCCCGACGCTCACGACCCTCGTGGGCCTCGGCGCGTACCGGATCCGCAACGTGCGCCTGCACCTCAGGGGTCTCGCCACCAACAAGGTCCCGCACGGCCCGTACCGCGGCGCGGGACGTCCGGAAGGTGCCTATTATATTGAACGCCTGATGGATCTGTTGGCGGCGCGCCTCGGCCTCGACCCCGCCGACGTGCGCCGGCGGAACTTCATCGACAAGTTCCCGTACAAGAGCCCGACCGAGCTCGTCTATGATTCCGGCGACTATCCGTCCCTGCTCAGCCGGGCGCTCGACCTCGCCGGCTACGAGCGGTGGCGGCGGGAGCAGGCCAAACGGCGCCGCGACGGCGGGCCGCCGCTCGGCATCGGGCTCAGCACGTGGATCGAGACCGCGGGCGGCGGGGAGATGTGGGAGACGGCGATCGTACGGCTCGAGCCGTCCGGCCGGGTCACCGCCGTCACCGGGTCATCGCCGCACGGCCAGGGGCTCGCCACGGCGTTCAGCCAGATTCTCGCGGACGGGCTCGGGCTCGCGCCGGAGGAGATCACCGTGCTCCACGGCGACACCGACGCGATCCCGGAAGGGGTCGGCACGTTCGGGAGCCGGTCGCTTTCACTCGGCGGGTCGGCGATCGCGGCCGCGGCGTCGGAGGTCCGGAAGCGCATCGTCGCCGCGGCCGCCCGGCTGCTCGAGGCGGCGCCGCGCGACATCGTGCTCGAGCGCGGCCGCGCCGGCGTGCGGGGCGTGCCAAAGCGGGCGGTGACCTTCCGCGAGATCGCGCAGCGGGCCGGCGAGCCGATCGAGGCGAGCGTCAAGTTCGAGTCCGAGCGCGTCATGACGCCGTCCGGCGCCCACGTCGCGGTCGCCGAGGTGGACCTCGAGACCGGCGGCGTCACGGTGCTGTCGTACGTCGCGGTGAACGACTGCGGGCGGGTGGTCAATCCGCTGCTGGTCGAGGGCCAGGTGCACGGCAGCGTGGCGCAGGGCTTCGCCCAGGCGCTGCTCGAGCAGGTCGTGTACGGCGACGACGGCCAGCCGCTCACGGGCTCTCTCCTGGACTACGCCGCGCCGACCGCGGCCGATCTGCCGACGATCGTCTCGGCAATGCAGGAGACGCCGTCGCCGCTCAATCCGCTCGGCTCGAAGGGCATCGGAGAATCCGGGTGCATCGGCGCACCGCCGGCGCTCGTGAACGCGGTGCACGACGCGCTGCGGCCGCTCGGCGTCGAGGACGTCGGGATGCCGATGACGCCCGACCGGGTGTGGCGGGCGATCCGCGCCGCGGCCGGGCGGCGGAACGCCTAGCTCAGTCCGATCGCCAGCGGTACCCGCCGTCTGCGCGCGCGATCCGGCCCCACGCCGGAAATCGGTCGTGTGAAAACACGAGTACGCTGTCCTGGTCGGTCGCTTCGCCGAGCAGCCGGCGCCGGGACTCGGCGAGCGCGGCGATGTCCCGATTCGGCGGGGCCCACTCGACGTGCTCGACCTCGCCCGGCACGTGGAACAGGTCGCCGAGGTAGTAGAATCGCTTCCCCCGAGACGTGATACGCACGGTGCAGTGCCCCGGCGTCTCGCCGGGCGACGCGTACATCGTCACACCGGGCTCCACCTCGCGCTCGTGGTCCACCGTCTCCAAGACGCGCCGGCGGGCCGCGAGCCCGAGACGCTGATTCAGCGGGCTGTCCGGCTGGCTGCGCGACGGATGCTCCTCCCAGTCGCGGCGCCCGACCACGTGGCGCGCGTTCTGGAAGCGCAGCGTCAGCGCGTTCCCCCGCTCCATCGCCACGCCCGCGTAGTGATCCTCGTGAGCGTGTGTGATCAGGACGTGCGTGATGTCGTCGGGCGAGACCCCGAGGTGTCGCAACGCCGCTTCGACACCGTCCGTGCGCGTCAGGCCCGGCCACTTGGCCGCGAACTCGCGGGACCAGACGGACGACGGGTCGTCGCACCCGGGATCGATCAAAATCGAATGGGCGCCGAGGCGGACGAACGCCAGGTTGAGGCCGAGCGTCAGCCTGCCCTCGCCGTCCGCGTCCGGCATCGCGCGGCGGCGTTCGTCCTCGGAGATCGCGAACTTTGGGGCCCACCGCAGCGTGCCTTCGGAGATGACGGTAACGACGGCGTCGCCGATCTTCCGGGTCGCGAAATACTCAGACATGTCGGCTCCTTTCTCTCGGCGGGGAAGGCGTCGACCGGTTCGTTCGGATCGAACGCCGCCGGGTCCTGGAATTTCGGGAGGGCGGCGTCGAGACCGGCGCGAAATTGCTTCGGCATGTCCTCCTCTCCGTGCTTCGGTGCGCCGTGACGCCCAACCCGTGCGCGCAGGCCGCCCAAATCAGCATCAACTTCGTGAACCTCGGGGCGTGGAAGGTCTTCATCCTCGGGATCGTCCAGGGCATCACGGAACTGCTGCCGATCAGCAGCACGGCGCACCTCCGCATCGTGCCGGCGCTGCTGGGATGGCCGGATCCGGGCTCCGCGTTTTCGGCCGCGATGCAGCTCGCGAGTCTCGTCGCCGTGCTCACGTTCTTGTGGCCCGACGTGACGCGCGTGACGCGCGAGGCGACGTCCGCGCTCGGCCGCAACAACTGGCGCGATCACTCGCTGCGGATGGCGGCCGGCATCGTGATCGGCACGATTCCGATCGGCGTCGCCGGCCTCGTGCTCCAGAAGCGCCTCAACCAGTGCGATTCGCCGCTGCGGGGCATCGCGGTCATCGGCTGGGCGTGCATCGTGATGGGCGTTCTGCTGGCGCTCGCGGAGCGGTACGGCCAGCACGACCGCCGCGGCGGCCGGCGCAAGTGGAACGATCTCACCACGGCCGACGGCATCTGGGTCGGGATCGCGCAGGCGTTCGCGCTGATCCCGGGAGTATCCCGCTCCGGCTCGACCTTGACCGCGGCGCTCGGGCTCGGGATGGAGCGCGCCACGGCCGCGTGGTTCTCGTTCCTGCTGGGCGTGCCGGCGATCGTGCTGGCGGGCCTCTACGAGTTGTGGCAGCTGCGCAAGGCCGGGCTCGGGGCCCACGGGTGGGAGTTGTTGCTGCTGGGCTTGGCGTCCGGGTCGCTGGCCGCGTACTTCGCGCTGGCGTTTCTCGTGCGGTATCTGCGCGACCACACCGCGTGGGTGTTCGCCTGGTACCGCGTGGTCCTCGGGATCATCCTGCTGTTTGGCGCCGCGAGGGGCTGGCTGCGCTAACCGGCTAGACTGCCACTGCTCCGAAACCGTCGTTGTCCCACTTGATCCGGCATGACGGCGAGAGGCGCGCCACCCGCTCGATGATCGCGCGTCCCGGCTCGGCCGCCGCCAGCACGGGGTTGCCCCGCTGCCACCGCGGCAGGCCGTGCCCGAGGGTCACGGGGTAGAGCCGGATCTCCGTCAGGCGCTCGCCGTCGAACCGCACCATCGGGACCACGCTCTCCCAGTAGGCCGCGTCCGCCGCGAAGCCGCCGCGCGCCCCGCGCGCATCGAAGAGGTCGGCCGGCGTGGCCGTCGGCGGGAGCCCGAGGCGCTCGTAGAAGTCCTGGGGCTGCCGCCACAGGGTTTCGTTCTGGAAGACGAAGTTGCCGAGGCTGTAGAAGATCGGTTTGCCGCGATGGATCTCCATCCCGCGCAGGATGTGCGGGCCGTGCCCGATCACGATGTCGGCGCCGGCCTCGACCGCGGCGCGGCAGAACGCGGGAATGAACTGCGCCGGCTGCTCGTGCACGCCGTTCTCCGATTCGTGCGCGTGCACGCTCATCACGACCCACTCGGCCTGGCGCCGCGCGTCGCGGATCCACGCGAGGTTGCCGGCCAGATCGGCCGCGTGCGGCTCGGTGCGGATGCCCGGCGGATCCCCGACCGTGAAGCGCTGGCCGAAGAGGTTGGTGATACCCTCCGGATCCGGGCGCAGGAAGCCCAGTTGCACCGAGTGCTGCCGGGGCGCGCTGAAGTGCACGCGCTTGTCGATGCCGGCCAGCGTGTCGAGCGTCGCGCGGTCGACGGCGATCGTCGTGTCAAAGCGCAGGGGGTTGATGCCCGGCCGGCCCTGGCAGTCCGGCCGCTGCTCGCCGGCGTACGCGCCCGGCGGGAACGTGCTCGTCAGCGCGAGTAGCGCGACGCGCCCCGCCGGCGTCTCGAGGTATCGCGGGGTGCGCGCCTCGGCAAGGTGGCGCCCCAGGCCCGCGTACACGACCCCCGCACGGTCAAGGGTGGCGAGCGTGCCGAAGATGCCGCCTTCGCCCCAGTCGGTCATGTGGTTGTTGGCGACGGAGTACAGGTTGAAGCCCACGGCCTTGAGGTCGTCGACGATCAGCGGCGAGCCGCAGACGTAGGTCCCGCCGCTCGTCGCCTGGGGATGGCCCTCGAAATCGTGCAGCGTGCCCTCCAAGTTCACGAAGCGCGCGTCGGCGGAGCGGATCATCTCCGCGAGGCGGAGGAAGCCGGGACCACGAGACGCGATGCGCTGCGTGATGAGGGCGTCGCCGGCGGCGGAGATGCTGAGGGGCCGGGCCATGTCGCTGGGCGCGCTATTCTTGCGCGGGCTCCGGAAGTCCTCGCCCGGGCGTCCCGCCGGCGCGTGCCGCGCGCGAGGAGCCCCGCCGCGCGGCCACCGCGAACGGATCCGCGAGGTCGCGGAGCGCGTCGCCGACCAGGTTGAGGGAGAGCACCGTCAGGACGATCGCGACGCCCGGAAAGACGACGAACCACGGCGCGGTCTCGATGTAGATGTGCGCGTCGTCGAGCATGTTGCCCCACGTCGGGGCCGGCGGCCGCACGCCGAGCCCGAGAAACGACAGCGCCGCGTCCGCGAGGATCGCCTCCGCGAACACGAACGTGGACTGCACGATCAGCGGCGTGAGGGCATTTCGCAAGATGTGCACGGCGAGGATCCGGCCGTCGCCCTCGCCGAGGGCCACCGCGGCCTCGACGAACGCCCGCTGCTTCAGCTGGAGGGTCGACCCGCGCACGATCCGCGCCGTTCGCGGGAAATACACGAGCGCGATCGCGATGATCTCGTTGCGCGCGCCGACCCCGAGCGCCGCGACGAGCGCGAGCGCCAGCAGGATCGCCGGAAACGACATCAGCCCGTCGAGGACCCGCATCGCGACGGCGTCGACGCGCCGGTAATAGCCGCACGCGAGCCCGGTCGCCGTGCCCGCGGCCGTGCTGGCCGCCATCACGCCGAGCCCGATGAGCAACGACACGCGGCCGCTGTAGACCACGCGGCTCAGGATGTCCCGGCCGAAGTTGTCGGTACCGAACGGATGACCCGATCCCGGCGGCGAGAGCCGCGCCGCCATCTCGATCGCGTCGGGCGCCGGCAGGCCGAGCACCGGCGCGAGCAGCGCCGCGAGCGCGACGGCCGCCAGCACCGCGAGCGCCGCCGCCGCGACCGGTCGCCGCCGGGCGAGCGCCCGGAGGAACGCGCCCATCACCCGGCCGCCGTCAGTAGGTGATCCGGGGGTCGAGCGCCGCGTACAGCAGGTCGACCCCGAGATTCACGACGACGTAGACGAGCGCCACGAACAGCACCACGCCCTCGATCACCGGGTAGTCGCGGCGGCTGATCGACTGCACGATCAGGTTGCCGATGCCCGGAAGGACGAACACCGTCTCGACGACGACGGCGCCGCCGAGCAGGTTGGCGAGGCTCGTCCCGACGACGGTCATCGTGGGGATGAGCGCGTTGCGGAAGGCGTGGCGGGTCAGCACGCGCCGCTCGCGGACGCCCTTGCTGCGCGCGGTGCGGATGTAGTCCTCGGCCAGCACGTCGATGGTCGTGTCCCGCGCCATCCGCGCGACGAGGCCGGCCTGGGTGAAGCCGAGCGCGACCGCCGGCAGGATGAGGCTCGCGAGCCAGAGGCCGACGCCCTGCGAGGGCGGCACATAGCCGGCGACCGGAAAGAGGCGCACCGCCACGGCGAAGAGCGCGATCAGGTTGAGGCCGGTCCAGAAAGACGGGACGGATACGCCGAGCAGCACCAGCATCATGAAGCCCTGGTCGAACCGGGTGTTCCGCTTCCAGGCCGCGAGGATGCCGGACGGCAGCGCCACGGCGAGCGCCAGCAGCTCGGCCAGCGCGGTCAGGCTGGCCGTCGGCCCGAGGTGGTCCCAGATCGCGCGCGTGACGGACTGGCGGAGGAAGATCGACGTGCCGAGGTCGCCGCGCAGCACCCGCTCGAACCAAAGCGCCAACTGCACGTAGAGCGGCCGGTCGAGGCCGAGCGCGGTCCGCAGTTGGGCGACCTGCCCGGGCGAGGCGTCCGAGCCGAGGATCACGGCCGCCGGATCGCCCGGGGTCAGATGGATCAGCAGGAAGACGGTGACGCCGACGACGGCGAGCACCGGCACGAGCGCCAGCACCCGTCCGGCGGCGTACCGAAGCATGCGGTCAGTCCGCGGCGGCCGCGCCTGCCTTCAGTGCGTCACCCACGTGTTCCAGAAACGGACATCGAAGTAGCCGGCGTACCCCTGCAGGTGGTCGTTGTAGACCTCGAGTCCGTACTGGTTGCCGACCTTCGCGACCGGCACCTCCGTGTAGAAGATCGTCTGAATCTGATCCATGATCTTGTGCCGTGCCGCCGAGTCGGTCACGGGCGTACGGCCCCACTGCGCGAGCGCGGCGTCGAGCGCGTCGCTCTTGTACCAGCCCGGCCACGTCTTGCCGAAGAAGATCACGCCGGTCGGATCGATCGAGGGCGAGAACCCGGTGAGGAAGATGTCGAACATCTCCGGCTTCGTCCGCCGGCTGAGCAGCGTCGGCCAGTCGTAAACCTGCGAGTCGACGGTGAAGCCGGCCGCCTGCATCTCCGGGACGAGCACCTGGGCCGTGTTGTTGTTCCAGGTGTAGTCCTTGGTCGACATGACCACGATCTTCTGGCCCTTGTAGCCGGCCTCGCGCAGCAGCGTCTTGGCCTTGTCGAGGTTCTGGTGGTTGTACACGTCCGCCCCCGCGCGGCTGTAGACATTGCGCTGCGCCGGGAAGAAGAGGCCCGGATCCAGCTGCCAGAACTCCTTCGGCCCCGCGGCCGCGGCCATCAGGTCCGCGTCCTTCATCGCGTACAGGACGGCCTGCCGCAGCCGCATGTCCGTGAACGGCCCGCGGGCCTTATTGAACACGACGCCGGTCCAGCTGAACACCGTCACGATGTCGGCCGTCAGCCGCCGGTCGGCGCGGACCTTCGCGTATAGGTCGGGCGGCAGTTCGAGGGCGAGGTCGTACTGGCCGGTCGAGACCCCGGCGAGGCGCACCTGGGGATCCGTCACCGGGAAGAAATGGATCTCGTCGGCGTAGGCGACCTTGCGTCCCGTGATCCCGCCCCAGTTCTCGGTACGCGGCGCGTAGGCGGGGTTGCGCGCGAGCACGATCTCCTGGCCGGGGGTCCACTTCTTGAAGATATAGGGTCCGGTGCCGACGAGTTCTTCGAGCGGTTTGAGACCCGCGCGCTCGACGATGGCCTTCGGAACGATGACCGCGGACTGCTTCGGGTCGCCGAGGTTGGTGACGAGCGGCGTGAACGGCGCGGAGAGCGTGATCTCAACGGTACCGGCGTCGACCGCCCGCAGGCCCTTGACGTACTTGAACGTCTCCTGGCCGCCGCCGCTCAGCTTACCCCAGCGCGCGAGCGAGGCGATCACGTCGTCGGCCGTCACCGGCTGGCCGTTGTGGAACTTCAATCCGGGCCGCAGCTTGATCGTGTAGCGGAGGCCATCGTCGCTCACGCTGTAGCCCTGCGCCAGCAGCGGGCGGACCTCGTACTGCTGGTCGATCGCGAAGAGGCCTTCGAAGACGTGCCATGCGACGAGCCGCGTCGCGGTGGCGGTCGAGGACGTCCAGTCGAACGTCGTCGGTTCGGCGTTGGTCGCCACGCGGATGGCGCCGCCGGCCCGCGCCTGCCCGGCCGCCGGCGCCCACGCGGACCACAGCAGCAGCGGAACGACGGAGATCGCAAGGAACCGAGCGACCGTACCCGTGCGCATGTCCATCACCCCCGCAAGCGGCTATTCGCGCGGAGCGTCCGGGGCGCCTTCCCCGGCGGCCGTGCGGGGTTACCGAACCGGCAGCGGCGTGGACACGATGAGCGCGTGCCGTGCGCGCCGTTGGGGCTCGGTCGCTTTAGTCCTTCTTTTTGAGCATCTCGAGGAAGTAGCGGTGCACGCGGTCGTCGTCGGTGAGCTCGGGGTGAAACGCGGAGACCAGCATGTTGCCCTGGCGCGCCAGCACGGGCCGGCCGTCGAGCGACGCCAGCACCTCGACCCCGGGCCCCACGGTCTCGATCTCGGGCGCGCGGATGAACACCGCGTGCACGGGCCGTCCGCCGAGCGCCGGGATCTCGAGATCGGTTTCGAACGAATCCACCTGCCGGCCGTAGGCGTTGCGCCGGACGGTGATGTTCATAAGGCGCAGCAGCGGCGGCTCCCCTCCGCTCGCCCGCTTCGACAGGGCGATCATCCCGGCGCAGGTGCCGTAGACGGGCATGCCGTCTTTGACCCGCGCCGGGATCGCCTTGTCCAGTCCGTACTCGACCGCCAGCTTGCCGATCGTGGTCGACTCGCCGCCGGGAATGATCAACGCGTCGACCTGTGCGAGGTCCTCGGGGGTACGGATCTCGATCGCCTCGACGCCGAGTCCCCGCAGCATCTTGACGTGCTCGATCACGTCGCCCTGGAGCGCGAGCACGCCGATCCTCGGCGCGGCGCCGTTGCGGGAAGGGCCCTGCGTCGTCACGAGATCTACCAGCCCCGCGTCTGCAGGAGTTCGGCCTCGGGCAGCTTGCGGACGTCGAGGCCCTTCATCGCCTCGCCGATCCCTTCGGACACGCGCGCGATGACGTCGGCGTCCTTGAAGTGCGTCGTCGCTTCGACGATCGCCTTGGCACGCTTCGCCGGGTTGTCGGACTTGAAGATGCCGGAGCCCACGAAGTTGCCGTCGCAGCCGAGCTGCATCATCAAGGCGGCGTCGGCCGGCGTCGCGATGCCGCCGGCGGAGAAGTTCACGACGGGGAGACGGCCGAGCGACCGCGTCTCGAGCACCAACTCGTAGGGCGCGCCCAGCTCCTTGGCGATGGTCATCAGCTCTTCTTCAGGCGCGGCCTGCAGCATGCGAATGCCGTCCGTCACCGCCCGCATGTGCCGCACGGCCTCGACGACGTTGCCGGTGCCGGCCTCGCCCTTCGTGCGGATCATCGCGGCGCCTTCGCCGATGCGGCGCAGCGCCTCGCCGAGGTCACGGCAGCCGCAAACGAAGGGCACCTTGAAGACGTGCTTGTTGATGTGGTACCGCTCGTCGGCCGGCGTCAGCACTTCGCTCTCGTCGATGTAGTCGACGCCGAGCGCCTCGAGCAGCTGAGCCTCCACGAAGTGACCGATCCGCGCCTTGGCCATGACCGGAATCGTCACGGCCTCCATGATCTCCTTGATCTTGAGCGGATCCGCCATGCGCGCAACCCCGCCCTCTTTGCGGATGTCCGACGGCACGCGTTCGAGCGCCATGACGGCGCACGCGCCGGCGTCTGCGGCAATCTTCGCCTGGTCCGCGGTCGTCACGTCCATGATGACGCCGCCCTTCAACATCTGCGCCAGGCCTCGCTTCAGCTTGACCGTTCCAACCTCTGCCATCGCCCTGCCTCCCTCTTCTGACGGCTACTTTCCGGCCGCGGTACCGGCGCGGCTGCCTTCCAAACCCAACTGCGGCGCGATGCCCTTAAGCGCCTCGATCACGACGCCGATGTGCTCCTCGAGCGGAACGCCGAGCCCGCTCGCGCCCGCGGTGATGTCGTTACGCCGCACCGCCCGCGCGAACGCTTTATCCCTCATCTTCTTGAGCACGGCGGGTACGTCCACATCCCCGATCGCGCGCGACGGCCGGACGAGCGCCACGGCGATGACGAAACCGGACAACTCGTCGGCGGCGAACAGCGCCTTCTCCATCTCGCTCTCGCGCGGCACGCCGCTGTAGTCGGCATGCGACAGGATCGCCCGACACAGCGGCTCCGGCAATCCCCGCTCTCGCAGGAGCTCGACCCCGGCGAAGGGATGCCCGGCGTCCTGCGACGGGTGCTTTTCGTAGTCGAGATCGTGCAGCAACCCGACGAGCCCCCATGTTTCCTCGTCCTCGCCGAACCGGCGGGCGTAGGCCCGCATTACAGCCTCAACTGCCAGCATGTGCTTCTGGAGATTCACCGATGGCGTCTCGGCCACCAGGAGCGCCCATGCTTCGCCTCGCGTCAACTCCGCTTCGCCTCCGCAACCAGTTCGTTTGGCAAAGCCGCCTACAATCCAAAATAGCAGATTACACACCAGATACTATATGTTCTTAGTAACAATAGTTGACTAAATCCGTAATGATGGTACTATACGTCATACTACGGAGATACAATCAGGTCAATATTATTAGAAACACTCGTTCCACGGCCATATTCGTGGCAGGACTAGGGGCCGGATGGAATACGTCGAGGCAGAGGTGACATGATGGCGCACGAATCCCTCGCGTTAAACCGGGAATCAGAGACGCCTCTGTACCGGCAACTCCACGCGGGCATCGCCTCGATGATTCGATCTGGACAGATCGGCACGGGCGAGCGGCTCCCGTCCGTGCGCCAACTCGCACGGAGGCTCGACGTAAGCCTCATCACCGTCGTCCAGGCGTACCAGGTGCTGGCAGCGGATGGACTCGTCCAGGCCACGGTCGGCCGTGGAACGTATGCGGGGGGACCGCAGACAGCGGCCCAGACATCCGCTGTTTCACGTGAAACAGCCCACACCCTCGATGGGACCGAGTGGCAGTCGTCCGTACCGATACACATGCGGTCTCCGCGGGTAACGGCGATGGAGGCGCTCCTTAGGCCTGTGGTTCGGTCGAGCGTGATCGCACTGGCTGGCGGCATCCCGGATCCGACACTATTTCCGGTACGGGCGCTCGGCAGGATGTGGCACCGTGCGCTTGCGGTCGAAGATCCAAAATTCCTGCAGTACGGATCTCCCCAGGGAGATCTGAGCCTGAGAGGGTGGATCGCCGAGTATTGCGGCGCCACCGGCATCACGGCGAGGCCGGACGATGTGCTGATCACGTCCGGATCCCAGCAGGCGATCGACCTCGTGGCCAGAACGCTCCTCGCGCCCGGAGATCACGTCCTCGTCGAGAGCCCCACGTTCCCGACGGCCCTGGACGTGTTCGAAGGCCGCGGGGTCAACCTTGTCGGCGTGCCCGTCGATTCAGACGGGATGCGGGTCGAGATGGCGGCGGCACTCGTCGAACGCTACCGGCCGCGTCTTATCTACACGATCCCTACCGCGCAGAATCCTACGGGTGCGGTCATGAGCGATGACAGGCGGCGTCGGCTGGCCGCGCTCGCCAGGCAGCATAATCTTATCGTGCTGGAAGATGACATCTGCAGCGAGTTCTCCTACGACGGGGATGCCCCGTCCGCGGTCAAAGCCTACGACTCGGGTGGGCACGTGATGTTCGTCAGGAGCTTCTCGAAGACGGTCATTCCTGGGCTCCGGGTCGGATGCGTGGTCGCCCATGGTCCACTCATGGCACGCCTGATCGAGGCGAAGTTGGTCATGGACCGGTTCACGTCGCCGCTGATCCAGCGGACGTTGTGGCGTTACCTGTCATCCAAGCAGTACGCTCGGGATCTTCGAATAGCCAGAGAGACTTACCGCCGACGGAGGGATACGGTGCTGCGAATGCTCGAGGCGTCGATGCCGGCGGGCGTTACCTGGAGCCGCCCCGCGGCCGGCTTCAACCTGTGGGTTACGCTGCCCCCCGAGATTCCGGCAAGGGAGGCGTTCAACGAATCCCTCAAAGAAGGCGTCGCGTGCGGACTCGGAGATCTCTTCCTGCCGCACACGCCGCCCCCGTCCGGGCTGCGCCTGTCATTTGCAGACAAACCGGAGGAGCTACTGGCAGAGGGTGTGCGCCGCCTGTCGGCAGCGATGAGACGGCTCCTCGCAACCCGCGCCAGGCAGGCGACCGAGCAACCTGAGTACGTGACCAGCGTTTAGCGAAGGAGCAGGTCGATCAGGCGCTCGAGATCCTGGTTGGAAAAGTAGCGGAGCTCGATGATGCCGAGGGAGCCCTTCCCGCGGATCGCCACCGTGGTGGTGTACCGCTCGCGCAGCTGGGTTTCGAGGTCAACGATCTGAGGATCTCGCCGCCGTCCGCGCCTGACAGTTGTTTCACGTGAAACGCGGCGGACGCGCGCCTGGACGAGCGCCTCTGTCTCCCTGACCGAGAGCGCCTTTTCCTCCACCAGCTTCCAGAGTTCTAGCAGGGCTTTCTGGTCGGGCGCCATGAGAAGCGCCCTGCCATGTCCCTCGCTGATCCGGCCAGTTGTGAGCGACAACTGGACCTCGGACGGGAGGTCAAGCAGCCGAAGCGTGTTGGCGATCGCGGGACGGCTTGAGCCGACGGCTTCAGCAACCTGGTCCTGCGTGAGCTGGAAGTCATCCGACAGCCGCCGGTACGCCAACGCGCGCTCGATGGGGTTGAGATCGGTGCGCTTCAGATTTTCGATCAACGCGATTTCGAGCATCTCGCGGTCGGCCACGCTCTTGACGACGGCAGGGATAGTGACGAGGCCTGCGTCCTTCGCGGCGCGCCAACGACGCTCGCCGGCCACCAACTCATACCCGGTGTCTTTGGGCCGCACCATGACCGGCTGGAGCACGCCGTGCCGGCGTACCGATGCCACGAGCTCGTCAAACTCCCGGCCAGAAAAGTCCCGGCGCGGCTGGAACGGATTCGGGGAGATGCGGAACACGTCGATCTCTGCGGCGGTGCCGACCGGTTCCGCCAGTGCGCCGGGAATCAGCGCGTCGAGCCCCCGTCCGAGACCACGCTTGATCATTAGTCGTCACTCCTCCCGATAGTGGTTGGGTTGAGCCCGGGCGGCACAGGCTCCCCGTCGATGTCTTCGCGTGCGGCGTCCGGTCCAGGCGCGGCCGCGCTATGGACCGCCTGGTGCCACTCCAGGCCGAATCGCTCCGCGACCTCGGCCGCGAGCGCGGTGTACGCCGCCGCTCCGCGCGACGTAGGCGCGTAGGTTGAAACGGGCTGACCGTAGCTCGGCGCTTCGGCCAGCCGTACGCTGCGCGGGACCTCGGATTTGAAGACCAGATCGGCGAAGTGCCGCCGGACCTCCTCGCCTACCTGATCCGAGAGCTTCGTGCGCGGATCGACCATCGTCAGCAGCACGCCGGCCACGCGCAGCCCGGGGTTGAGGTGGCGCCGCACCAAGCCGATCGTCTCGACGAGCTGCGTGAGCCCCTCGAGCGCGTAGTACTCGCACTGCACGGGAATGAGACACGCCTCGGCGGCGGTGAGCGCGTTCACGGTCAGGAGGCCGAGCGACGGCGGACAGTCGATGAGGATCACGTCGTACCGGTCCCGTACGCCCGCGAGCGCGGTCTTCAACTTCGACTCGCGCGCGATCTGCGGCACGAGCTCGACCTCGGCGGCCGCCAGGCGCGCGTCCGCGGGCGCGATCTCGAGGCGCTCGGTCGGCGTGCGCACGATAACGCCGGCGAGCGGCGAGTTCATCACGACGGCGTCGTAAGTGCTCGCATCGAGCGCGGCCTTGCTGATGCCGGCGCCGCTCGTACAATTGCCCTGCGGATCCATGTCGACGAGGAGGATGCGGTGGCCGAGCGACGCGAGGGAGGCGCCGAGGTTGACGGCGGTGGTCGATTTCCCCACGCCGCCCTTCTGGTTGACGATCGCAAACACGTGCGCCGTGCGATCGGCTCCTCTATGCTGCGTCGAAAGTGCGATCACTGCCCCGATCGATGGTCCCGCGATCGTGGACGTGTTCCCGCAACCTTCCGGCAAATCCTCCGATGCGGTGGCAGCCGATCGCCGGTCACGTGCGCCGCCCGGCTCCGCACCCGGCGACTTTGAGTTAAGACATTTATATGTTTAGAATCATACACATTACTGAGAGCGTACATTTCGCGGAGACGTCGAGCATCGGACCTCGCCTAAAGGGGATGCCGCTCGGGTGTACCAGCGCGCCGGGGATAGGCCGAAGGCGTCGGCGCCGTCTTCCGCAGCACAACGACGGGCGAACAAAACGACGCGGACGGTTCGTGCAGGTCGGCTTCGCCGCCGAGCCGATGCAGCGCGCGGGCCGCGGCGCGCACTTCGCCCAGCGCGCCGCGGCCCTTCGGCAACACCGCTTTCCCGCCGATCCGTAACAGCGGCAACGCGTACTCCGCCAGCACCCGCACGGGCGCGAGCGCCCGCGCCGTAACCACGTCCGCGCGCCCGCGATGTGCGGCGTCGCGTCCGAGGTCCTCAGCGCGTGCCTGCGTCACGTCGACGTTCGGAAGCTCGAGCTCGCGGAGGACGATCTCGAGAAACGCAACCTTCTTACGCTCCGAGTCCGCCAGCATCACGCGAAGGCACGGACGCATCACCGCGACCGGGATCCCCGGCACGCCGGCACCGCTGCCGAGATCGATCAGGATACCCGACCCCGGGAGGTACGGGACGACGCACAGCGCACCCACGACGAGCACCGACGGCGTATCGGCGGGATCCACGCCGGTCAGCTGCACGCGGCCGCGCCAATCGTCGACGAGCGCGAGGTAACGGTCGAGACGAGACTGCTGGTCGACGGAGAGTGACAGCCCGAGGCCGGCGGCGGCCGCCGGAATGGTAAGGTCCGATCCGCGAGACGTTCGCGGACTCGGCACGCGCGCTTAGGTGTCCGTGTCTTCCGACGCCTCGTCGTCCGCGGGCGGCGCACCGCGACGGGAAGACGAGCCGGCAGGTACCGCGCCGCCGCGCGGCGCGATGACGATATGGCGGTCGGCGCCCTCGCCTTCGCTGTAGGTCATGACGTTGGGGTCTTCAGCGAGCATCGTGTGAATGAACCGCCGCTCCGAGGCCGGCATCGGATCGAGCGGCGCCGGCTGGCCGTCCCGCCGGACGCGGCTCACGACGCGACGTGTCAGGGCGGACAGCGTTTCGCGCCGCCGCTCGCGATACCGCTCCGCATCGACGGCGACCTGCACGCGATGACCGAGCTGGCGTGTCGTCATCAGATTGACGAGGAGGTCGAGCGCCTCGAGCGTCTGGCCGTGCCGGCCGATCAGCGGCGCGAGCTGCGGACCGGTCACGGTGACCGCCACGCCGCCGTCCTCGGCGCGCGCCATGACGGACGCGCCGATGCCCATGGTGTCGAGCAGCGACGCCGTCACGCGCCGCGCCACCGCGACGGGATCGTCCCCCGTGTCGACCGGCGCGGCGACCCCCTCTTGAGCTTCGCCCGCCTCGATCGCCGAAAGCAGCGTCACGCGGACTCGCGCTTCCCGCGAGCCGAGGCCGAGCACGCCGCGACTCCCTTCGTCCAGCACCATGAGGTCGACGTCTTCGCGCTTCGCGCCGAGCGCGCGGAGCGCGGTGCGGATCGCCTCTTCCACCGTGCGCCCGGCGCCCTCTGCGGAGTTCACGCCTGCTTCGCCCCCTTCTGACGCCGGTCGCGGCGGCTCGCGCGCCTCCCGCCGGACGGCTGTGCCGGTGCCGGGCCGACCGGTGCCGTAGGAGCCGCCGGCGTCGAGGAGCGCGCCTGTGCGGCCGCCTGAGACTTTGGCGGTGCCGCCACCATCGGAGACGGCCTGCCGACAACCAGGAAATACTCGCCGACGTACGCGGCGGTCGAGACAATCCAGTAGATCGACAACCCCACGGCGTAGTTGAGCGCGAAGTATCCGAACATGATCGGCATGAAAACAAACAACCGGGCCTGCGTCGGATCGGTCATGCTCATCCGCTGCTGGTACCACGTCGTACCCCCAACCAGCACCGGGAAGATCAGCGCGAGCAGGTAGATGGGATGGCTCGGCAGCGCCTCGAGCACGCGCTGCATCGGCCGCTCCGCCAGCCCCAGCCACGGCATCCCGATCACGGTGGCATTGCCGAACAGGGCGCGGTTCGAGAGCAGCGCAAAGAGCCCCCACAGCACCGGCAGCTGTACGATCATCGGCAGGCAACCCATCATCGGGTTCACGTTGTGGGCCCGATAGAGCGCCATCATTTCCTGGTTGAGACTCTTAGGGTCGTCCTTGTGCTTCCGCCGCAGCTGCTCCATGTGCGGTGTGAGCACCTGCATCGCCTTCATCGACCGCAGCTGGACGCGCGTGAGCGGATGGATGACCGCTTTCACGATCAGCGTGAGCAGAATGACCGAGAGCGTGTAGTCGTGCGTGAGGCGGTACAGCGCCGCGAGTGCGCTCCCGAGCCAGGGCACGAACGGATTATGCAACGTTAGGCCTCCCTGGTTCGCGCCGGTCCGGGACCGGATCGTAGCCGCCCGGATGGAAGGGATGGCAGCGCAGGATCCGCAGCAGGGCGAGGCACGAGCCGCGCGCGATTCCGTACCGCTCGATCGCCTCGAGGGCGTACTCCGAGCACGAGGGGGTAAACCGGCAGGACGGCGGGAGGAATCTCGAGATCCAGCGCTGGTACCCGCGGATCACGCCGACCCCTACCACCCGGCCTACGTCGCGCCGCACAGCAGCCGCCCCGCAGCGCAAAGCGCTTCCATTTCACGCATGATCTCGGCAAACCCGGCGTTGACCGCCGCGGACCTCGCGACCAGCACAAGATCCCCCGTGGCGCACAGCCGCGCCTCGATCCGCCGGTACGCTTCCCTCAGACGACGCTTTGCTCGGTTCCGAATCACGGCACCGCCGAGACCGCGGCCCGCCGTCACACCGACCCGGCGCACGCCGTCCGTCGAGCGGACGTACAGCGCCAGCGTTTCTCCGGCATAGCGGCGCCCCTCGCGGTACACTCGGGAAAAATCCGCTCGCGACACCAAGCGGCCGGGCGGCCGCGTCGGGCCGGCGGCGCTTGGCCGGCTACGCGGGTGAGAGACGGCGCCGTCCGCGCTGGCGGCGGCGGCGCAGCACATTGCGGCCCCCCGGCGTGCGCATCCGTACCCGGAACCCGTGCGTCCGGGCGCGGCGCCTGCGGTTTGGTTGAAAGGTACGCTTCACCAACGACACTCCCTTAACAAGAGACCAAATGACTATAGCATAACGGCCCGCGGACCGTCCACGACACTCCGCTGCCGACCACAAAGCGTGCCGGATTTCACCGAACTGGCGATAACCTGTGGGCAGTGTGCCCAGTTGTCCACACTTTCGTGACGCCGTGCCATGACCTCGGTCGTTTTGTGCGGTTTTGTAACGGGTTGCGGTGCTTTTTCCGAGGCCGGCAGGAGTCCGTCCAAATTGTCCACAATCTTTTCCACACCTGTGGATAACATGGTCCACCCGCTGTTATCCGCTCGGTACACAGCCTGCACACCGCGCGCGCGACGAGGACCGCCCGCGACCGCTGAAAAGACGGCGATCATCTCTCCACAGAGTTGACCGCACCACGGCATTTCAGCGGGATATTCGAAAAGTACACAGCGTGTGCGAAAACAAAAGGAGGGCACCCGCATGCGGCCAATGTTGTGTCCGCACGCGGGGGAGTCGCGTCGATGGAAGACTTCTTCCTGCGGCTCGTGTCTCAACGAGGAGACGGAACGTCGGACCAGGCGCAGGCGCCTGAGGTTCGCGTCGCCATCTACGATTCGCCGCTCGCACCGCCGCAGATCATCACCCTTTCTTCTCAGGACTTTAACGAGCTGATCGGCGAATTGTCTGCGCGAACGCACCGTTACGCGCGAGAGCGCGGCGGGCGCATCCCCTTCGTCGTGATCAAGGAGATCGTGGAGAACCTCATTCACGCCTATTTCAAAGACGCGGTCGTCTCGATCATGGGCGACGGCAACACGATCCGGATCTCGGATCAGGGACCCGGCATCCCCGAGAACGCCAGGGATCGCGCGTTCGAGCCCGGGTTCACCACCGCGACGCGCGACATGCGGCGGTTCATCAAGGGCGTCGGGTCCGGCTTGCCGGTTGCGAAGGAACAGCTCGCGTTTCTCGGCGGCGCGATCACGATCGACGAGAACCTGCGCGGCGGCACGGTCGTCACGCTCAAAGTCGGTCCGGCCGCCCCGGCGGCGGAAGCGCCCGCCGCGCCTCGACAGACACCCGCCGCGCGACCCGCCGCCGCGGCGGACACCGCGCGCCTCACCGACCGTCAGAAGAAGATCCTACTGCTGATCGCCGAGATCGGCGCGGCCGGTCCGTCCACGATCGCGAAAGAACTCGGGATGAGCCACAGCACCGCATTTCGCGAGCTGTCCGCGCTGCAGCAGATGCGTCTGCTGACGGTCGGCACCGCCGATCCGGGGAAGCGGACGCTCACCGGGGAGGGCGTCGCGTTCCTCGGCTCCGTCTTCAAGGCGTAGGCGCACGTCGCCTGATCGACGCGTCACGGGAGGGCCCAGCACATGGACGTACAGAGCATTACAGCCGGCCAGGTCTGGCAGGAAGCCCTTACCCGGATCGAGAGCCAGCTCAGCAAGCCGAGTTTTGAAGCGTTTCTCAAAGCCATGCAGCCGCTCGCGCTCGAGCAGGACGTGTTCGTATTCTCGGTGCCGAGCGCGTTCGCGAAGGAATGGCTGGAGGGCCGCTACCGCGGCCTCATCACGGAGACGCTGCGCGAGGTCCTGACCCGGGGCGTGGACATTCGCTTCATCGTCACGGAGAGCGACCAGAACGGACAAAACACCCGCACCGCGCCGACACAGTCCGTCGCCCGCATCGACGCGGCC
Organism: bacterium; assembly: GCA_035691305.1. Lineage (NCBI taxonomy): Bacteria > bacterium. The sequence continues at coordinate 13,712 of DASSJF010000061.1, read as the reverse complement.
ACGGCCGGGATCCCTGTCGAAGCGCGCCACCTCGCCGGGAAATACACGTTCGACACCTTCGTCGTCGGCGCCGGTAACCGTTTCGCCCACGCCGCGGCCAAGGCCGTCGCGGAGGCGCCGGCCCGTGCGTACAATCCTTTGTTCATCTACGGCGGCGTCGGTCTCGGTAAGACCCACCTGCTTCAGGCAATCGGGCACTACGTCCTGACCCATTCACCGTCAGCGCGTGCGATGTACGTCTCCTCGGAACGGTTCACGAACGACCTGATCAACGCGATCCGCGACGACAAAATGGTGGAGTTCCGCCACCGGTACCGCAATGTCGACGTGCTCGCGATCGACGACATCCAGTTCCTGGCCGGAAAGGAACGCACCCAGGAAGAGTTCTTCCATACCTTCAACACCCTGCACGAGTCGAGCCGGCAGCTCATCATCAGCAGCGACCGGGCGCCCAGGGAGATTCCGACCCTCGAAGACCGACTGCGCTCGCGGTTCGAATGGGGCCTCATCGCGGACATCCAACCGCCGGATTACGAGACCCGCGTCGCGATTCTTCGCAAGAAGGCCGAAAAGGACAAAATCGTTGTGCCCGACGAGGTCGCGCAGTACATCGCCCAGCGGATCTCGTCCAACATCCGCGAGCTCGAGGGAGCGCTCAGCCGGCTGCGCGCCCACGCCGAAATGACGCGGACGCCGATCTCGGTGGATCTCGCGACCGATGTGCTAAAGGAGCTTCTGCCGCAGGCACGGGTACGTCCGGTCACCATTCCGGCGATCCAACGCGCCGTCGCGGAGTTTTTCGGGATTCGCATCGAGGAAATGAAGGCGAAGCGGCGGACCAAGGGTGTTGCCTTTCCCCGCCAGGTTGCCATGTATCTCTGCCGGGAACTGACCGACGCGTCGCTACCCCGTATCGGCGAGGAGTTCGGCGGGCGGGACCACACCACGGTCATGCACGCCTGCGATCGTGTAAAGCACGCGCTGGCCGAAGATACCCATCTGAACGCCGGTGTCCAAAGTCTTGTGGAAAGCTTCCGGACCGAACGGGCGGGTAGTCGGGGATAGTATGTGCACGATCAGGAGCGCGTGTCCGTCAAAAACACCGATCGGGGGACAATCGGGATAACCCCGATCATCCGCGAAATTTCATCCATTTGGTTATCCACAGCGCAAAATCGCCTTCTGATGCGCCTCTCCGGCGATATTCACACAATCCACAGGTTCTACTACTATTACGACGAATCTTTATATAAGAAAACCTTATGAGAGGGCGTAAGTAATGCACCTCAAATGCTCTCAAGACAATCTTTTGAGAGCGGTGCAAACCGTTGGCCGCGCCATCTCGCCACGGGCTAGTATGCCTATTCTCGGCAACGTACTCGTCGAAACGAGTAAAAACGGCGTGAAGCTCGCCGCTACGGATCTCGAGCTCGGTATTGAGGCCTACGTCTCTGGAACAGTCAAAGAAGGCGGTGCCGTTACTCTTCCGGCACGGATTCTTACCGATATAGTGACGAACCTACCGGAGGCACCCTTGGAAATGGTGGTTGCCGAGGGTGAATCCAAAGCGGTTATTACCTCCGAAAACGTGCGGTTTGAGATCTTAGGGCTACCAGCCAGCGATTTCCCGTTGATGCCATCCGGCGAAGGCAATGTCGTTGTTAAATTTGACGCCGGATTGCTACGAACGATGATTCGTCAAACCAGTTTTGCCGTATCGACTGATGAAACCAGACCGTTCCTGACCGGTGTTTACCTCGTTGTGGACGGTGACCAAGGACACTTGGTCGCGACGGACGGAGGCCGGTTGGCGGTGCGGCGCGCCAAGATGGGCGGCGCCGGCCGGGGTAAAGTTACGGCGATCGTGCCGAGTAAGACGATGGCGGAGCTGGTGAGGGTACTCGGCTCGGTTGAAGGCGAAGTCTCGGTGGCGTCTCACGACAACCAACTCATCTTTTCGCTTCCGGGTATGCGGTTTGTGTCGAGACTGATCGCCGGGCAGTTCCCGAATTATGAACAGGTGATCCCAAAAGAGTTCAAGCAGCGGATCACGGTCGGTACCGAACGGCTGCTGCGCGGTGTGCGCCGGGCCAGCATCACGGCGAAGGATTCCGCCAATGTGGTGCGCCTCAACGCCGCGGAGGGCACGCTCACGATCTCTTCCAACACGCCGGATGTTGGGAAGGCGCAGGAGGACATCGAGGTCCGTGTCGAGGGCGACGCGATTCCGGTTGCGTTCAACGCGAAGTTTCTCATGGACGCGTTGACGAACATCGATGCGCCGGACGTCCACTTCGATCTCACCGGATCGCTCAGCCCGGGCGCGCTGCACCCGACCGACAACACCGACTATGTCTACGTCCTCGCGCCCGTTCGGGTCTATTCGTAGACCGGAGTCCGAGACGGTTGAAGTGGAGATTGAGACTCCGCGGATTACCCTCGGCGATTTCTTAAAGTGGGCGGGGGCCGCCGACACCGGCGGCCGCGCCAAACAGATGGTGCAAGTGGGCGCCGTGCGCGTCAACGGCGCCGTCGAGCGACGGCGCGGGCGGCAGCTCGCGCCGGGCGACCGCGTCGGCGCCGGAGGCAAGGATTACCTCGTTGTGGCTCGCTGAGCTGCGGCTTCGGGACTTTCGCAACTACGCGGCGACGGACCTCGCGTTTGAGGCCGGCATCACGGTGTTGGTCGGCGCGAACGCGCAGGGCAAGAGCAACTTGCTTGAAAGTGTTTACACCGCGGCGCTCGGCCGGAGCCCTCGTGCCTCGGCCGACGTTGAACTCGTGCGGTTCGGCCAGGATCGGGCGTACGTACGGGCCGAGGTGCGTGATCCGCGGGCGGATGTGCTTGAGATCGCCGTCGATCGTACGACGGGCGAGAAGCGCATGAAGGTCAATGGGGTCGTCGTGCAGCGGGGTCAACTGCTTGGTCGGATGGCGATTGTGCTGGCGGGGCCGCTTGACGGCGACGTGATCCGCGGTGCGGCCGGAGCGCGGCGCCGGCTCCTCGATGCCGCGCTCAGTCAGGCGAGCCCGTCGTATTTTTTCGCGCTCACGCGGTATCTCCGGGTAGTGCGACAACGCAATCGGCTGCTCGGCGAGGGCGCCGGTGGTGCGGCGCTCGAGCCGTGGGACGAGCAACTGGTCGCCCTTGGGGCGACGTTGGTGGAGCGCCGGCGCGGTTTCGTGCGGGCGCTCGCGGCGCGGGCCGCGAAGCGGCACGCGCGCGTTTCGGACGGTTCCGAAGGGCTGGACGTGACCTACTCGTCGACGGCGGACGACCCCGGCGGCCCCGCGCCGGTCTCGGCCGGCCCCGGCGACGGCCGTGAGGCCGCCGCGCTGGCGCGCGCGCTGGCCCGGCATCGCGCGGAGGAGTACCGCCGCCGGACGAGCCTCGTTGGGCCCCATCGCGACGATCTGCGGATCGGCGTGAACGGCGTCGATCTTCGGGCTTTCGGATCTCGAGGCCAGCAGCACACGGCCGCGCTCAGTCTCAGGCTCGGCGAGGCGGAGATCTTGCGCGACGAACTCGGAACCTGGCCCGTGCTGCTGCTCGACGACGTACTCGCCGACCTTGATCCGGCGCGCCAGATCATGTTGCTGCGGGAGATCGAGGGGCCGCAGGTCTTGCTGACGCATACGGTGCCGCCGCCGGCGGCCGGCGTCGCGCTCCGGATGTTCATGGTCCGCGGTGGTGCGATCGAGGCGGGCACCGATGTACACGCTTAGGGAACTGCTGTCCGATGCGCTTTCGAGCCTCGTCGGGCCGCGTCGGGCCCGGCAGGGCAGCGTGCTGGAGGCCTGGCCAGTGGTGATCGGTCCGGCGAAGGCGCGCCATGCCCGCGCGCTCGGTGTTCGGGGCCAGACTCTTGTCGTTGCCACCGACCATCCTGCGGTTTACTACGAACTGGGCATGCAGCGGGCGGCGTTGATCGAGGCGCTGAATGCTCGCGCCGGCGAGCGGGTAATCGCGGAGATCCAGCTGACGATGCGTCCGCTCGGCGCATCCGACGGGTCCGGTGGCGGTGCGGCGAATGCCGATCGCACCGGTCCCCGAGCCTGATCGTGTACGTGCACATCGGCGGAGAAGTCGTCCTTCTGATCCCGGATATAATCGGTATCTTCGATGCCCGTCTGATCGCGGGAAACTCCGATAACGAACGATTTGTGGAGAGGGCGAGAGCCCAAGGCCTGATGCGGTTCGAGGTTCCCGTTCATGACCGCAAGGCCGTAGTAGTGACCACCGGAGGAGTCTATGAGTCGGCGATTTCTCCTGTGACGCTTGTCCGCCGGGTGACCAACGCGGGGACCGAACTTGCCAGGTCCGACGCGTGACGTTCCTCCGCTAAAGTTCCGCCCGCGTCCGATGGCTGAAATCCAGTTGCGACGCCACTTTCGGCCGATTGACCTGAGGCGGTTTTTTCGTTATTATAGGTAATGCTATAAATAGTAGAAACTTTTCGTGGAACAGTGTGTAACGCGGGGCGTGGCCGGCGTGCCACGTCCCGTTTAGTGGACTCTACCCAGCCGCTCCGGAGGAGCAGACGCCGCATGGATCAGACTCCAGATCGCAGCACATATGACGCACAACAGATCCAGGTGCTTGAGGGGCTGGAAGGGGTGCGCCGGCGCCCCGGCATGTACGTCGGCAGCACCGGTAGCCGCGGTCTTCATCACCTCGTCTTTGAAGTTGTGGACAACAGCGTGGACGAGGCGCTCGCTGGATACGCCAAGCGCATCGACGTCACCATCCATAAAGACAACAGCGTCACCGTGACGGACGATGGTCGCGGCATCCCCGTCGACAACGTCCCGAAGGTCGGCAAGCCGGCCGTGGAAGTCGTCATGACGATGCTGCACGCCGGCGGCAAGTTCGGCGGCGGCGGCTACAAGATCTCCGGCGGTTTGCACGGCGTCGGCGTCTCGGTCGTGAACGCCCTCTCGGAGTGGCTCGAGGTCGAGGTCCAGCGCGACGGCAGCCGGCACACGCAGCGGTTCGAGCGCGGCCGGCGCGCGACGCCGCTCCGCGTCACCGGGAAATCGTCGAAGACCGCCACGACCGTCACCTTCAAGGCCGACCCCGAGATCTTCGACGAGACCGAATATGAGACGAAGATCCTGGCGGAGCGGCTCGACGAGCTCGCCTACTTGAATGCCGGCCTGCTGCTCACGCTGCACGACGAGCGGTCCGGTGAGCGCCGGGAGTTCCTCCACAAGGGCGGGATCGTCGAGCTGATCGCGGCGCAGAACAAGAACAAGGACGGCCTCGGCAAACCGATCGCGATCCACGGCACGCGCGAGGGCGTCGAGGTCGACGCGGCGATCCAGTACAACAACGGCTATCTCGAGCACGTCTACACCTACGTCAACACGATCAACACGACCGAGGGCGGGACGCACCTCGTCGGTTTCCGCTCGGCGCTCACACGCATGATCAACGACTACGCGCGCCGGCAGGGACTGATCAAGAACGGCGACCTGACGATCCAGGGGGACGACGTCCGCGAGGGCCTGACCGCGGCGCTGTCGGTGAAGCTGCCGGAGCCGCAGTTCGAAGGCCAGACGAAGACCAAGCTCGGCAACCCCGAGGTCAAGGGCATCGTCGAGTCGATCGTCGGCGAGTCCTTGGGCGAGTACCTCGAGACGCACCCGGGCGAGGGCAAGCGGATTGTCGCGAAGGCGATCCAGGCCGCCCGCGCCCGGGAGGCCGCGCGGCAGGCGCGCGAACTGGTGCGCCGCAAGAATGCGCTCGACGTCAGCACGCTGCCGGGCAAGCTCGCCGACTGCGCGGAGAAGGATCCGACGAAGTGCGAGCTGTTCGTCGTCGAGGGCGAGTCGGCCGGCGGCAGCGCCAAGTCCGGACGGGACCGCCACTTCCAGGCGATCCTGCCGATCCAGGGCAAGATCCTGAACGTCGAGAAGGCGCGGCAGGACAAAATGCTCGGCCACGAGGAGATCCGCGCGCTGATCACCGCGGTCGGCACCGGCATCGACAAAGAGTTCGCGTTCGACAAGCGGCGCTACGACCGCATCATCCTGATGGCCGACGCCGACGTGGACGGCGCGCACATCCGCACGCTGCTGCTGACCTTCCTCTACCGCTACATGCCGGGGATGATCCACCACGGCAAGGTCTTCATCGCGCAGCCGCCGCTCTATCTGATCACCGCGGGCAGGGAGCGGCACTACGCCTACACCGACGACCAGCGCGACGAGGTCACGAAGCAGCTGACCAAGCGCGGGGCGAACTTCGAGGTGCAGCGCTACAAGGGCCTCGCCGAGATGAACCCCGAGCAGCTGTGGGAGACCACGATGAATCCGGCGACCCGCACGCTTCTTCAAGTCGAGCTGGACGACACCGAGACCAACGGAGCCGGCGACGTCGACCAGCTGTTCAAGACGCTGATGGGCGACGAGGTCGAGCCGCGCCGGCAGTTCATCCAGAAGTACGCCAAGGAAGTCCGCAACCTGGATATCTAGGGCCCGCCGCGCCATGGCCGCCGAAGAGAAGATCATTACCCAACCGATCGCCCGCGAGATGCGTACGTCGTATCTCGACTACGCGATGTCCGTCATCGTCAGCCGGGCGCTGCCCGACGTGCGCGACGGGCTCAAGCCGGTGCAGCGGCGCATCCTGTTCGGCGCCTCCGAGATGGGCCTTGCCCCCGACCGGCCGTACCGCAAATGCGCCCGCGTCGTCGGCGACGTGATGGGCCGCTACCACCCGCACGGCGACGTACCGGTCTACGAAGCCCTCGTCCGGATGGCGCAGGACTTCAGCTTTCGCTACCCGCTGATCGACGGTCAAGGAAACTTCGGCAGCGTCGACGGCGATCCGCCGGGGGCGATGCGCTACACCGAGGCGCGGCTCTCGCGGATGGCGATGGAGCTGCTCGCCGACATCGACAAAGAGACGGTCCCGTTCGAGCCCAATTTTGACCAGAGCCTCAAGCAGCCCGTCGTCCTGCCGAGCCGGGTGCCCAACCTATTGATGAACGGCTCGGCCGGCATCGCGGTCGGGATGGCGACCAACATCCCGCCCCACAACCTTGGCGAGCTCGTCGACGCGCTGGCGGCGCTGATCGATGAACCGAAGCTGTCCGACGCCGACCTGCTGAAGATCGTCAAGGGGCCGGACTTTCCGACCGGCGGGCAGATCCTCGGCCGGGACGGCATCAAGCAGGCCTATCTGGAAGGGCGCGGCAGCATGGTGGTCCGGGCGACGACGACGCTCGAGGAGCTGCGCGGCGGCCGTGTCGCGATCATCGTCACCGAGCTGCCGTACATGGTGAACAAGGCCGCGCTGATCGAGCGCATCGCCCAGCTCGTGCGCGACAAGAAGCTGAACGGCGTCTCGGACCTGCGGGATGAGAGCGACCGCCGGGGCATGCGGATCGTGATCGAGTTGCGCCGGGACGTCAACCCGCAGATCCTCCAGAACCAGCTGTTCAAGCACACCCAGCTGCAGACGACGTTCGGCGCGATCATGCTGGCGCTCGTCGACGGCGTACCGCGGGTGCTGACCCTGCGGCAGATGCTGACCCACTACCTCGACCACCGTCGCGCGGTGGTCACGAAGCGCACCGAGTTCGAGCTGCGTAAGGCGAAGGCCCGCGCCCACATCCTGGAAGGCCTCAAGATCGCGATCAAGTTCCTCGACGAGGTGATCGCGCTGATCCGGAAGGCCAAAGACGTTCCGGCGGCGCGCGCCGGCCTGATGAAGCAGTTCAAGCTGAGCGAGCCGCAGGCGGACGCGATCCTCGAGATGCGCCTCCAGCGCCTGACGGCGCTCGAACGCGAGAAGATCGACGAGGAGTACAAGGCGCTGATCAAGGCGATCGCCGAGTACGAGGACATCCTCAAGAGCCCGCGGCGGCTGATGACGATCATCAAGAGCGAGCTCGACGAGGTCAAGGCGAAGTACGGCGACGAACGGCGGACGCAGATCCGGGCCAAGGAGACCGAGCTCGAGGAAGAGGACCTGATCCCGGACGCCGACGTCGTGGTCACGCTCACGCACCAAGGCTACATCAAGCGCCTGCCGCTCGATACGTACCGGCGGCAAAGCCGCGGCGGCCGCGGCGTGATGGGGATGGAGACGAAGGAAGAAGACTACGTGGAGATCGTCTCCGTCACCACCAACCACGCGTTCGTCCTGTTCTTCACGAACCGCGGCAAGGTCTACCGGGTCAAGGCCTACGACATCCCGGAGGCCGGGCGGACCGCGAAAGGCACGAACGTCATCAATCTGATCGCGCTCGCGCAGGGCGAGCGCGTCACGGAGATCATCCCCATCCGATCGTTCGAGGACGCAGGGTATCTCTTCTTCGCCACCGCCGGCGGCTACGTGAAACGCACCGGGCTCATGGAATTCCTGAACGCGAAGCGCGCCGGCATCGTGACCATCAACCTGGACAAGGGCGACGAGTTGATCGGCGTGCGGTTCACGGACGGCAAACAGGAGGTCGTGCTGGCCAGCCGGCGCGGCCAGGCGATCCGGTTCAAGGAGGCCGACGTGCGCGAGATGGGGCGCGCGGCGCACGGCGTGCGCGGCATGCGGCTCGGCAAGGAGGACCGCGTCGTCGGGATGGCCGTGAGCACCGGTGCCGTGGATCTGCTCGTGGTGACGGAGCTCGGATCGGGCAAGCGGACGCCGCTGAAGGAGTACCGCCTGCAGTCGCGCGGCGGCGGCGGTGTGAAGAACATCCGCCTCACGCCGAAGACCGGCGCGGTCGTGGCGGTGCGCGCCGTGAGCGACGGCGACGAGGTGCTGGTGATCACCGCGCGCGGGATCGTGAGCCGTCTGAGCGTGAGCGATATTCCGAAGCACGGCCGCGCGGCGCAGGGCGTGCGCATCAAGAAGCTCGACGCGAACGACCGCGTGTCGGCGATCGCGCCGATCGTGACGCGCGAGGAGAGCGCGGAAGCGTAGCGGTTCCGCATCGCCTGCGCGCGCCGCCCGCGAAATTTTTCAGCAGGGGGGACGCGCCCCGCGCGGCGAAGTGAGAGCGCGGCCGAAGGTCTCCGCGACGGAGCCCGCCGGAGGTGCGGCGCGATGGATGCCGGTGTCGCGGCAATTCAGGAACACCTCGACGACGTATGGGAGTCGCTCCTCGCCGCCGTGCGCGAAATCGACGACGGCCTCTTTCAGTGGTGTCCCGGTCCCGAGTTTAATTCCGCCGCGATTCTGCTGCGCCACCTCGCCGGCAGTGAGCGGTGGTGGATCGGCGAGCAGATCGGCGGCGTACCGGCCCACCGCAACCGCGACGCGGAGTTCGTGCACGACGATCCGCCGCGCGGCGCCGTGCTGCGCGCGGTCGAAGAGGCCAGGGCGCTGACGCGGCGCGTGTTGAGCGGCGTGACCGCGGCCGACCTCGCCTTGCCGGTGCCCGCCAAGACCAAGCGCCTCTCGTCTCCGGAACAGCCGACCAGGTACTGGGCGTTGCTGCACTACCTCGAGCACCTCGGGTATCATCGCGGCCAGATCCTGCTGATCCGCAACCTCGGCCGCAAGATGATCTCGGCGCCGGCCGCCGCCCCTACACACCGCGGGCGCGCAGCCGGCCGCTGACCGTCGGCCGATGCGCTGGGAGCTCTGCCGCCGCACTCACGACCGTCTCCGCCGGATTGTCGGGGCGCTCGAGTTCTCCCACGTGGATCCGTCGCGGATCTTCTGCGTCCGTGGGTACGGCTCGACGTCCGAAGCGTGGGCTCGGATCTGGGGCCTGCCGAGCCTGTGGCAGCAGGTGCTGGAGATCGGGCCCGCCTACGTCGTCGAGATCATCGAACCGGAGTTCAGCCGGCTGCCGGAGGACGAGCAGGACCGCATCCTGATCCACGAGCTGCTGCACATTCCGCGGACTTTCAGCGGCGCGATTCGCCCGCACCGGACGCCGACGTTCCGCATTAACCGCCGGACCGTCGAGCGCTTCTACCAGCAGTACCTCGCCTCCACGACCGGACGCACGTCCCACGCGCGGGACGGGGAGCGCCTGCTGCCGGCCCAGCCGGCCGGCAAGACGATGGCCGCGATCTCGCCGCGGTCGCCCGCCACGCCGCGCGGGCACCGTAGCGCGCCGGCACGGCCGGTGCGCGGTCGGGCCCGCCGGACCTAAGCGTCATACGCTACAATTGAAGACGGGAACCGCCCGGGGCGGCGCAGCCGTTTTCTGTGGAGCGGATGCGGCGGTTGTCCGTGTGTTCCAATTCGGACGAGGTGTTCGATGTTCGACAATCCGGAGAAGCTCTTCATTCTGTTCGTGATCGCGCTCCTGATCTTCGGGCCGTCGAAGCTGGCCACGCTGGGCGCGTCGCTCGGCCGATCGATCCGCGACTTCCGCAGTGCTGTGAGAGGCGCGCACGACGAGTTTCGCCAGGCGGTCCAGGAGCACGTTGACACCATCACCCCGGCCCTGCCCTCGCCCGAGTCTATGTCGCTCGAGACGCCCGCGGCTCCCGACGTCGATTACGGCACCGCGATGAGCACACCGGCCACCCCGGACGCGGCCGATGTCTCGGCGTATCCGGCGTCGGTCGAGGCCGGTGCGCCCGCGGGCGACGCATCCACCGGGCCGGCGTCCGCGGGGGCGGCGGCATCCGAGGACGATGCGGCCTCGCTCGCGTCGGAGCCGAGCGCCGCCGCGTTGAAGGAGAGCCTCTCGCACTGACCCGCGTCTACCTGATCCGGCACGGCCAGACCGGCTGGAATGCCGAGGAGCGGCTGCAGGGCCAGTGCGACAGCCCGCTCTCCGGCACCGGACGCGCACAGGTCGACCGGCTGGCGCGCGCGCTGGCCGGGGTCCCGTTTCGCGCCGTGTACAGCAGCCCGCTGTCCCGGGCCCGCGACACCGCCGCCGCGATCGCGGCGCCGCACCGTCTGCCCGTCGTCGCCGTGGACGCGCTCAAAGAGATCGCCCTCGGCAAGTGGGAAGGCCTGACGATTGGGGAGGTTGCCGCCAGATATCCCGAGCAACTTGCGGCCCGCCGGCGGGACCCGCTCCGCGTCGCGCCGCAGGGCGGCGAGACGATCGGCGACGTGCGCGCCCGCGTGCTGCCCGCGGTGCGGGCGATCATCGCGGCGCATCCCGGCGAGACCATTGCGATCGTGGCGCACGGCGCCGTGAACAAGGCCGTGCTCCTGAGCGTGCTCGGGCTGCCGCTCGAGTCCTACGGACGCATGGCGCAGGACAACGCGGCCTTCAACGTGCTCGAGTGGGACGGAGACGCGGTGCGCGTCGCCGCCTTCAACCAGACGGGCCACCTCGAGGGCCCGCGTCCGCGCGCGGATACGCTCGAAACACCACCAACGCGGCCAGCGTACACACCCCTGCCAGAGCCGGAATAAGGCGCAGGCCGATGGTGTGCCCCCGGCTGTAGCCGAGGCTGAGCACCACGCCGAGCAGGGCCGAGGAGAGGGCGGTCGCGCCGTTGAGCACCAGTCCCTGCACCGCGTAGAACATTCCCTCCCGCGCGCGGCCGGTGATCCGCGCGTCCGACTCCGCGATGTCCGCGATCAGCACGTTCGGCAACACGAGCAGGCCGGCGAGCGGCGCCGCGGCGAGCACGATCAGCGTGTACCCTTGCGCGGCCGCCGCGGACGGCGTGCCGCGGAGCCCGATCGCGCCGATCAGCGGGACCACCACGGTGGCGGCCGCGAGCGTCCACGTCAGCGCCCGCGCGGTCCCGAGCGCCCGAGTCAGGCGCCCGAGAAGCGGCAGGACAGCCACGGTACAAGCGAAGACGGCGCCGAGCGCCACCGCGACCTGGTCCCGCGGCAGGCCCATCAGCACCGTGACGACGTAAACGGCGACCGTGTTGACCATGCTCGTACCGAGCCAGAGCAGCGCGAGCGAGAGCAAATAGATCCGGTAGCCGCGGTGGCGCAGCACCGCGCCGATCTCGCGCCAAAACGTTCCCGGCCGCGTCTCGGTTCTTCCCGGCGTCTCTTCATTGCGGACGCCTCCCGCGACGATCCACAGCGCGGCGAGGGCGAGTGCGGCGAGCGCCGCGCCCATTCCCCCGAAGCCCCAGCGCCGGATCAGCCACGCCGAGGCGATCATGGTGACCCCGACGCCGCCGAGCGATCCGCCGGCCTGCCAGGCCGCGGCCGCCGCCCGGCCGCGGCCGCCGGGCGTGATCTCCGGAAGCATCGCGGCGTACGGGTTCATCACGAACGAGAACAGGAAGAAAAACGCCGCGAGCGTCCCCGCGGCGTACGCGAAGAGCACTCCCTGCGGGGCGCGCGGCGGCAACCACAAGAGCACGAAGCAGACCGCCAGGGCAGGGGCGCCCACGGCGATAAACGGGCGGCGCCGGCCCCACCGCGTGCGGCTGCGGTCGCTCCAGAAGGCCACGGGCGGGTTGCTGAGCGAGTTCACGACCCGTCCCGCGGCAAGCGCCAGGCCGACGAGGGTCGGCGGCAGCAGCGTGACGCCCTGGCCGGCCGGGGGCGCGTAAAAGTAGACGAGCCAGAGCAGGATCGTCTGCAGCAGCACGCTCGCGCCGAACGCGCCGCCCCCGTACACGGCGAACGCGCGGCCGTCCCGCTCGGACACCGCGGCCGGCACTATTTGGTGAAGATCGGGAGCGTGCCGAGATGAATCAGGTTCGGATCGCGGTAGCCGCCTTCTTCGAGCAGCACCGCCGCCCGCGCGACCACCTGGGCGTTGACGCGCTCGAGCAGCTCGTCGACGGCGCGCAGGCTGCCGCCGGTGCTGACTACGTCGTCCACCACGGCGACGCGCCTGCCGCGGACCCGGTTCGCGTCCGCGCCGTCGAGGACCAGCGTCTGCGTCGACGCGGTGGTGATCGACTTCACCTGGACGGTCAGCGCGTCTTTCATGTAGCCCTTGACGCTCTTCCGGCACACCGCGTACGGAAAGTATCGGTCGGCCCGCTCGTCCGACAGGTACGTCGCCACCATGTGCGTGAGCGGCAGGGCCTTCGCCTCGACCGACACGATGCAGTCGAAGGCGAACGGTCGCAGCCGGTCGGCCAGGAGGCGGGCGCTGGCGTTCGTCAGCTGGACGTCGCCCCACAGCACGAACGCCGCGATCCACAGCGAGTCGTTGATCGGCACGATCGGCAGCCGGCGCCGGAGACCCGCCACCGTGATTTCGTAGGAATCCTGACCTTCGTAGCGCATGCGGATTGATTCGGCGGCCGCCCGGACGCCCCTGTGCGGCGCCCGCCCCGGCCGAGGCTTGTACCGTTCCTCCGAAGCACCCTATAATTGAGGCCTGCTACGCCGGCCGTCCGGACAGGGAGGGGTCGTACGGAAATCAACGCGGCGACGATACTCGTCGGTCTGATCGGGGACTCGGTTCGCGGCAGCCTGTCCCCGCGCATGCAGAACGCCGCGTTCGCCGCGGCCGGCCTCAACTGGTGCTACGTGGCGCTTCCCGTTGCCCGGACGCGCCTCGGGGACGCGCTCCGCGGGCTCGTGGCGCTCGGCGCCGCCGGCGCCAACGTCACGGTGCCGCACAAGGAAGCGGCGCTCGCCTACCTCGACGACACGTCTGACGACGCGCGGGCGATCGGCGCGGTCAACACAGTCCGCGTGCAGGGCGAACGTCTCGTCGGCTACAACACCGACGGCGCCGGCCTGCTCGACGCGCTGCGGATCGACGGCGGCGTGGCGGTCGAGGGCGCGCGGGCCGTGGTGGTCGGTGCGGGCGGCGCCGCGCGCGCGGCGGCGTTCGCGCTGGCCGGGGCGG